>JABMMK010000155.1 GCA_013205605.1 Cytophagales bacterium
AAAAGTTAGTAAAGCTGGAGCTAAGAGTCATGAATTATTTTAGAGATGACCCTAAAAAAAATTAAGCTTTACGATTATTTTGACGGGCTCGAAACGAAACTTGATCGACAAAAAGAAAATACAAAAAAAGTAGTGAGGGCAAAATAAACCACTAATGCCGGGGCAATCCAATTAGATACTTGGCTTGAGCCAAACCAGTCGCCCGATTGTACAATCCACAAAACACAAGCCACATTTTTGATCGTCTCAAGGATCCAAACTTTTGAATTCCCATCCATTAAATCGGTCAATGCATAAATATGTACAAATATAAAGGCACCGTAAATAAAAATATCGGGTGTCCCTATGCTTGCAATATGGCTGTATAAATAGGAAACAATCAAAAGAAGGCTAAAGAGTTGGCCCCATAAATAGTACCTAAGCGAAGGCGAAGCCTCTTTTTTATAATGTTCAAAATCGTAGACATCTTCTATTTTGTAAATGGGATACTCCTTAATGACATTTTCGGGGCGCCAACCTAATGGCATGAACCAGATTCGCAATTTGTCTTTCCAGGAATTTGCATGCCAAGCATCTTGAATTAATAACCAAAGGTGTAAAAAATTAATTTTGATAGGATTCCAAGTTCTTACCGGCCTAGTTATTCCATATACGGCAGGAATATCATCTCTTTCTTCTTGGAATGTACCAAACATTCGATCCCAAAAAATAAATATTTGGCCATAATTTTTATCCAGGTATTCAGGATTTATCGCGTGATGAACGCGGTGATGCGCCGGAGTTACGATGACATATTCAAGCCATCCCATCGTTTTAATATGGCGTGTGTGGTACCACAACTGAGCAAACAAATGAAGCGGGGCCACCACGGCAATGACATTTTGAGGAACACCAAAGACAGCTGCTGGCAATAATAAAAAAGTAAAAATTCGTAGAAAAACAGAAATGCTTTGTCTTAGGGCACAGGCTAAATTAAACTCCTCACTACTATGGTGAACTAAGTGGTTGTTCCAAAAAATATTAATAGTATGGTTTAAGCGATGAACCCAATATCCTGAAAAATCAAGGGCCATAAACGCGATCAAATATAACAAAACACTTGACTGCACTTGAATTAAATTAAAATGTTCCACTAGCCATGGATAGGATAAAATCCCAACACTAAGACCCAAAACATCCTTCGTGGAATTGGTTACCCCAGAGCTTAAACTTGAAATCATATCCAAGGTTTCCACCGTTTCAAATCCTTTATACCAACCGTACCACTTCTCAAATAGCACCAGAAATAAAAATAAAGGAGTAACAATAACTAAAATATTTCCGTAGGTTTCCATCGCAAACGTTTACCGTAAAATCATTTAAAAGAATCGTAAATGTATAAAAAAAATACGCGTTTAAATGCAAAATTAAATTCGTTGCGTTTCATTTTTTCTACGAAGCTTATTCAACTCATTTAAATTCGTCGATTAATGAAAAAATCGGCTACATTTGAAAACCTAAACCAAAAAAAATGAAAAAAAGTCCCTACATCGTATTCATCATTTTGTTGACTTTTTTCGTCATTTCATTTCTCTCCAACATCATAGGCCCAATCATTCCTGACATCATCACAGGTTTTCATTTAAGCCTAACCATGGTGTCCTTATTGCCCTTCGCTTTTTTCATTGCGTATGGATTTATGTCCATTCCGGCAGGCATAATGCTAGAAGTTTTCAAAGAAAAGAAAGTTATGATGTTTGCTTTTTTACTTTCTAGCTTAGGTTCTCTTTTGATCGTTATTTCACCCAATTATATGTCGGCGATCGTGTCGCTATTTATGATTGGCTGCGGAATGGCCATGTTGCAAGTCGTGGTTAATCCACTTCTTAGAACGGCAGGGGGAGAAGAAAATTATGCCAATTTTTCTGTTTGGGCCCAATTGATTTTTGGGTTCGCTTCGTATTTAAGTCCATTTGTTTATCAATCCTTTATTCTACAAAAAAAATTATCCGTCAATCAAACCGGTTGGTCTGCGGCATTTTTCAAACAAATACCGGACGCATTTCCATGGCTTTCCCTTTATGTTTTATTTATCGCCGTTAGCTTATTGATGGTCGTGATTATTTATGCATCTAAATTCCCGAAAGTCGACCTAGATGAAAGTGAAAAACCAGGTCCATTAGAGATCCATTTAACTTTATTTAAAAATAAATATGTGATTTTATATTTCATCGCCATGCTTTGTTATGTCGGCACAGAACAAGGAATATCGAATTGGATTTCGCAATTTTTATCCACCTATCATGGCGTAGATCCGCAGACCACAGGGGCAGATACGATAGCCTATTTTTGGGGACTCATGACCGCTGGGGGTATCCTTGGATTAATATTATTGAAAATTTTAGATAGCAGAATTGTGCTTGTCACCTTCTCTTTTTTAGCCATTGCATCTTTAACTCTTGCGCTTTTGGGCACAAAATCCATGGCATTATTAGCCTTTCCATTACTCGGATTATTTCTATCTGTCATGTTTCCCATCATCTTTTCTCTCGCCTTAAATTCGTTCAAAGAAAATCATGGTTCTTTTTCTGGAATTTTGGTGACTGGTATTGTAGGCGGTGCCATTTTACCCTTTATCATTGGAGGGATTGGTGATTATTTGGGCTTAAAAATAGGCATGAGTGTTCTGTTCGTCACACTGCTCTATATTTTCAGCATCGGATTTTGGGCAAAGCCTTTGGTGAATAATAAGCACCTAAATTTATTTAAGGATAAAGAATAAGCTAGCTTTTTAAATACTTTTTAAAGAAGTTCATGGTTCTCTCCCAGGCCAGTTTAGCAGTGCCTTCTTGGTATCGCGCAGGAGAAGAATCATTATTAAAGGCATGTTGGGCCCCTTCATAAACAAACAATTGATAGTCAATTTGATTATTTTTCAACGCGCTTTGGTAAGCAGGGATGCCGGCATTGATCCTTTCATCTAATCCTGCGTAATGCAGCATCAATTTGGCTTTGATGTTGGGTACCAAAGCAGCGTCAATTTGACGGCCATAATACGGAACGCCTAAGGTTAATTGGGGATCCTTTGCTGCCAAATCGTTTACGATTCCACCACCCCAACAAAAACCGATGCAAGCCGTTTTTTGATTACTATTTTTCAGCGTTCGAAGGTAGCTTAAGCCGCTCATCATATTTTCAAGATTTTGCTTGGCATCCAATTTCCCAATCAACGTTCGCCCTTCATCTTCATTTGTGGGCGTACCCCCAAATTGGCTTAGCCCATCGATTCCTAATGCAATAAAACCTTCCTTGGCAATTCGCCTTGTTACATCTTTTATATGTGTTGTCAAACCCCTATTTTCATGAATCACTAAGACAGCACCTAAGGATTGCTTAGCGTTTTTGGGCTGCACTAAATATCCTTTGATGACGCCATTGGGTGACGGAAATTCAGCGGTAGAAAAATGTAATTCCGCATCATCTTCAGCGACTATTGCACTAGCCGAATAAGTCCCTTCCAAAGCTGGCAAAATAGTATTTAGGGCTGCCACTCCGCCGACTAGTTTAGTTAATCGATTCAAAAATACTTCCCGACTTAATGGCTTATGTGTATATTCATCAAATAACTGAATGATTTCCTGATTCATTTTCATAGAAGGTTTTAATTTATTTTTCAAGTTACATCATAAAAAAAGTCCCTGAAAATCAGAGACTTAATTTGTTTTGGCGGTCCGGACGGGGGAAAAAAACCAAAATTATTAAGTATCATTTTTCAACAAATTGTATAACCAGAAATCTGCAATTATGTTTGTTTAAATGCTATTTAGGCATATTTTGGTCATGTCAATCTACAGT
>JABMMK010000156.1 GCA_013205605.1 Cytophagales bacterium
CTCCCATGTTTTTATGGAAGTAAGTTCACATGCAGTGGTCCAAAAAAGAATTCATGGTTTACAATTTAAGGGAGCTATTTTTTCCAATATCACCCGTGACCATTTAGATTTTCACGAAACATTTGACGAATACATTAAAGCAAAAAAGGGTTTCTTTGATGCCTTGCCGGAGACCGCTTTTGCTTTGACCAATCAAGATGATAAGCGGGGCCAAATTATGCTTCAGAATACGAAGGCAAAAAAATACAGCTATGGGATTTTAAATTCATCTGATTTCAAGGCGAAAATAATTAGTAATGGAGTGGGAGGTTTGCAAGTAGAATTTGACGGCCAGGCGATTCATGCGCAATTGATCGGTACGTTTAATGCGTATAATTTATTAGCTATTTATTCAACAGCCATTTTATTAGGCGAGGATAAGGAAGAGGTATTAGTGCAAATGTCTGCATTAAAAACGGCTACCGGAAGGTTTGACCAATTAGCGGGACCTAATCATAAAATGGGAATTGTCGACTATGCGCATACGCCAGATGCCTTGGAAAATGTACTTAAAACCATTCAGGCCATTCGAAATAAGTCTCAAAAAATAATTACCGTGGTCGGTTGTGGTGGAAATAGGGACGCGGGGAAGAGGCCTATTATGGCAGAACTAGCAGCACATTATAGTGATGCGGTAATTTTGACATCCGATAATCCTAGGTTTGAGGATCCGGAAGACATTTTAGATCAAATGGAAGCGGGAGTTCCCAAAGAAGTAGCTTATAAAGTTACCCGCATCAGTGATCGGAAATTAGCCATCATGACTGCTGTTAGGGAATTGGCCAAAGCAGGGGATGTTATTTTGGTTGCTGGGAAAGGCCATGAAACCTATCAAGATATTAAAGGCGTGAAGCACGATTTTGACGATAAATTAGTGTTGGCCCTCGCTTTTGAGAGCTAATTTGTACAAGCAATCAAAATTTTGCAACTTTGTTTTTAGTTTTTTCCCACCTAAAAATAGCTAAGGAATGTTTTATTACCTTTTTGAATACTTAGACAAAACACTAAACGTTCCTGGCGCTGGGGTATTTCAATACATTACTTTTCGGGCATTTGCGGCCACGATTACATCTCTTGGAATCGCTGCTATTTGGGGAAAATCTGTCATCTATCGATTGCAAAGATTACAAATCGGAGAGGAAATTCGCGATCTTGGTTTGGAAGGTCAAATGCAGAAAAAAGGAACGCCGACGATGGGTGGTTTCATCATTTTACTTTCATTAATTATCCCCACTATTTTATTTGCCAAAATAACGAATGTATATATCGTTTTGTTATTGCTTTCGGCTGTTTGGTTAGGAGCAGTGGGTTTTTTAGATGATTACATTAAGGTTTTCAAAAAAAATAAAGAAGGACTTTCAGGTAAATTTAAGATTGTGGGTCAGATAGGCTTAGGTTTAATTGTAGGCCTAACGATGTATTATAACGAGCACATTAAAGTAAGGGTGTATTCAAAATTAACGATGCTGGCGGATGGGACACAAGTTCAGTCTTACACAGATTCTAAATCTTTAATGACGACGGTTCCATTTTTGAAAAATAATCAGTTTGATTATAATATGTTATTGCCAAGCTTTATTCCGGACCATTATGTTTGGGTTGTGTATGTGTTGGTTGTGATTTTTATCATTACTGCGGTGTCAAATGGGGCTAACATTACGGACGGCTTGGATGGATTAGCCGCTGGGACTTCTGTCATCATCGGCCTAACCTTAGCGGTATTAGCTTATGTGTCTGGAAATAAAGTATTTTCTCAATATTTAAATGTCATGTTCATCCCTAATTCAGGGGAATTAGCAATTTTTTGTGCGGCTTTTGTAGGTGCATGCATTGGATTTTTATGGTATAATACGTATCCTGCTCAGGTATTTATGGGCGATACGGGAAGCCTGATGTTAGGTGGTGTGATTGCGACATTGGCGATCGTTATTCGAAAGGAGATGTTGATTCCAGTCCTATGCGGAATATTTCTCATTGAAAATTTATCCGTCATCATTCAGGTGGGCTATTTTAAATATACCAAACGAAAATATGGGGAAGGTAGACGAGTTTTTCTCATGTCGCCTTTGCACCATCATTTTCAAAAGAAAAATTACCATGAGTCTAAAATCGTTATCCGATTCTTGATTGTTGGAATAATTTTAGCCGTTGTATCATTAGTAACATTAAAATTGCGTTAATCACGTATTCTATTTTGGATCAAATTCGTCTTTTCCCCATTGGACATTCTTTTCAAGAGATCATAGCCCTTCCTGCGTCAAAATCAGAAAGTAATCGATCGTTAATTCTGAATGCTTTAGCTGGGGGAGACCTAAGTAACTTGTCTAATTTAGCTGAGGCTCGGGATACGCAAACCATGATTCGCTTGTTATCTCAAAAAGATCAAGAAGTTGCAGATGTATTGGATGCAGGAACGACGATGCGTTTTTTGACTGCTTATTATGCGATAACGGGTCAGAAAAAGCGAATGACGGGTACACCTCGTATGTGCGAGCGCCCTATTGGTATTTTAGTAGATGCCTTGAGGAATTTGGGTGCGGATATAGAGTATGAAAACAAAGAAGGATATCCTCCATTGCTTTTGGGCGGATTTACCTATGCGGGAACTCGTTCCCTTTCTATGCGTGGGGACGTGAGTTCTCAATTTATATCGGCGATATTGATGTTGGCCCCTTTGTTGCCCGAAGGACTTCATGTAAAAATAACGGGTTCATTAGGCTCGAAACCCTATATTGAAATGACCTTAGCGCAGATGAAGCATTTTGGTATTGAGTCCAAGGTGGATTGGGAAAATGGCGAGATTGATATCGCGCATCAGTCTTATCATTCAATCCCATTTGCGGTAGAATCTGACTGGTCGGGGGCAAGTTATTGGTATTCCATGGTGGCCATTTCTCCTTTTGAAGATACTTCGTTGGAGCTCTTAGGGCTGAAAGAAAATTCATTGCAAGGGGATTCCGAAATCAAATCGATCATGGAGCTTTTGGGTGTAAAAAGTACATTTACAGGGCGTGGATATCTATTAACGAAATGTCCCTCAAAGGAGTCGGCAGCTTGGGACTTTACCGATTGCCCAGATTTAGCCCAAACCATTTGTGTGGTGGCAGCAGTTAAAAATATCACATTTACCTTAACTGGAATTGAATCTTTAAAAGTTAAGGAAACGGATCGGGTGTTGGCTTTACAAAATGACTTGGCTAAGTTGGGGAGTCAATTGGTCGAGCTAGAAAAAAATCATTTATATCAATTGTCGGGTGATTTCGCAGACCGAGATACCTGTCCGGAAATAGAAACCTATGATGATCACCGAATGGCCATGGCCTTTGCGCCTGTTGGACTTTTATGTGAATTAATTATTCTTGAACCTGGCGTGGTCGCTAAATCGTATCCAAGTTTTTGGGACCATATTCATAAAATTTTGAAGTCGGCATAACATGCTTTATATTCATTTGAGTCAATATTTTTGTAAAAGCTATTTAAAAATAAATGCTATGAAAAGAATCATTTTAATGTTGATCCTAAGTCCCTTGTTGGCTTTTTCACAAAAGACCATCATTCACTGCGGAAAATTAATTGACGTAAAGTCATTACAAGTATTGACGAATATGTCGATCATTGTCGAAGGTAAAAAAATCAGTGCCGTTTTGCCAGGATATCAGGATGGAGCCAAAGGGGATCAAGTGATTAATTTGAAAAATAAAACGGTCATGCCGGGTTTGATCGACATGCACGTCCATTTAGAAAGCGAGACAAATCCAAGTGCCTATTTAGATCGTTTTACTAAAAACCCGGGAGACATCGCATACCAAGCATTAGTCAATGCAAAAAAGAATTTAATGGCAGGGTTTACGACTGTTCGAGATTTAGGAGGTACCCATGTCGTGATCAGTTTACGCAATGCCATCAATAAGGGATTGGTGGAAGGTCCTCGGATTTTTACCGCTGGCGTTACGATTGGTACAACGGGAGGTCATGCGGATGATACCAATGGAATTAATGAAACATTTAAAAAGGATTTGGGTCCTGAAGATGGCGTTATTAATGGGGTTGACGATGCGGCCAAAGCTGTTCGTCAGCGATATAAGGAAGGTTCAGATTTAATTAAAATTTCGGCGACTGGCGGAGTTTTAAGTTATGCGAAAGATGGGATGGGTTCTCAGTTCACAGAAGAGGAAGTTCGTGCGATTGTTAAAATGGCTAAGGATTATGGATTTAAGGTGGCGGCACATGCACATGGAGCCGAGGGGATGAAAAGGGCTGTTTTAGGTGGGGTTAATTCGATCGAACATGGAACTTTTATGACCGCTGAGGTGATGAATCTGATGAAAGAAAGGGGAACTTATTTTGTGCCTACGGTCATTGCGGGCCGATCGGTTGCGGATTCAGCTTTAATCCCAAATTATTATCCAGAAATGGTCAAGAGGAAAGCATTGGAAATAGGAC
Source organism: Cytophagales bacterium (assembly GCA_013205605.1). Taxonomy (GTDB): domain Bacteria; phylum Bacteroidota; class Bacteroidia; order Cytophagales; family Spirosomataceae; genus Aquirufa. Next base: position 4,483 of record JABMMK010000156.1, read on the forward strand.
CTATTATCCAGTCAACCTTTGGTAAAGCGTATAAAGCAGGTGTGAAAATAGCTTTTGGAACGGATGCGGGTGTCTTTGGCCATGGAAAAAATGCACGAGAGTTTGAGCTGATGCATGAAGCCGGTATGCCTGTTTTGGAAACTATTCAAAGTGCCACTCTAAATGCTGCAGATTTATTAGGACAATCTCAAAATTTGGGTTCGATCGAAGTAGGTAAATCGGCGGATATTATTGCCGTGGAAGGCAATCCCGTTGAGACCATTCAGTCTATGAGCAAAGTTAAATTTGTGATGCGTGACGGAGTCGTGATGAAAAATGTAAATTAATTCATTGCAGGAATCCGATTTTTTAGGTATTCAAAGGAGCCTAAGAAAATGGCCGAAAATATAAATTGACTTGCCAACGTATTTTTCAAAAAGGGTATTCCAGCTGCGTAACAGGCTAATAATCCTTGAATGGATTTTGCATACGTGATATCGCTTGAAAGCCAAACAGCGAAATTGGACAATAGAAAAAAGCCGATACCCGAAACTAAATTGGTACTTATAAAATTCAAAGCGGTCATTTTTTGCTGGTTAAGTCTGCTTCCTAATAAGGTGATTAGTGCAAAAATACCCATGTGAACTCCATCAAATCCGAATGAAAAACTAGGAAAGTATTCAGTATATAAGAAGTTATTTAAGAGTAAATTGGATAGCCAAACAGCTAAAATGGTCCATGAAATGGCTTGAATTTTTTGATTAAAATAGATTCCAGCAAACAATGCCATAGAAGCGATGGGTGAGAAATTCACCCAATTTGTTCCTCCTAAAATAAATAATCTACTGGCTACGGCAAAGGCTAAAAATCCGATAAGTACGAGTGTTCTTTTTGTCATTTCTTGTTAACGTAAAAGTCAAATATATTTTTAGAAGGCTAAATAATTTCCAAAGGTAAAACAAAAGCCGTAATTTTACCCATTCTAATTCAAATTATGTCTGAATCATTGCCAAAAATAGGTTTGTTGGGAGGTGGCCAGCTAGGTCGTATGCTTTTGCAGGCGGCGATTGATTTAGATTTTGAAATTTCATGTTTAGATCCTGATGCGGAGGCGCCATGTCATTTGATGGCTAAACATTTTGTACAGGGTTCCTTTCAAGATTTTAATACGGTTTATTCTTTTGGCCAATCGCATGATGTGATTAGTATTGAAATTGAGCATGTTAATATAGATGCATTGGAGCGCTTGGAAAATGAGGGGAAATTAGTGTATCCTCAACCGCATATTTTGAAAATGATTCAAGATAAGCGATTGCAAAAGCAATTTTTCAAAGACCACGGTTTCCCTACCGCTGATTTTGTTTTGATTGATTCGGTGGAAGAAATTAAGGA
>JABMMK010000157.1 GCA_013205605.1 Cytophagales bacterium
AAACTAGAGGAATTAAGAAGTCACCGTTGGGAACGCCAACCTACCGAATGGTCCCAATAGATTTTAAATTAAAATAAGTATGAGGGGTAATTTTTAATTACTATTCTTTAACCCACTTTGAATGATTATTCATTAAAAATCACCCCTAATTACATTGAATTAATTAAGTCTTTAAATATTAATTATATTCACTAATTGAATAAAATTACTTCCACTCTCATCGTTCTTTCTATTATCAATTTGATTCAAGAAATTTAATTGAATTTCATATCTTCTGTTCACTGTATTTTTCAAACCTATCAAAAATCTATTTTTCTCAAAAGTTGAATTACTTCCTCCAATAGCCAAGAAAAACTCATTTGAAAATTGAGCTTTGATTGACTTACTAACACTCGCTTGTAATCCAAATCGATACCTCATTCTATAGTCCACCAAGTTTCTATCAATAAAATAGCGTTGTTCAATTCGGTACCTATTATCAAGGGATATAAAACCAAATCTTTGGACGGTTGCAGCCTGCAAGGATTGCCTAAATTCATCTGTTACAATAGGTTTCATAAAGTCTCCTCCATCCGAAAATGTATTATGCTTCCCCATCAAAACAGATAAAACTAAATTATCATTATACTTATAATTTGCAGTAAAGTTTATTTCATTATAGTGAAAATTATGATAAAATTTCAGGGACCTTAACTGCACCTCCAATTGATAGCTAATTACTTTATCCGTATTTTTTCTTACATCTAAAACATTCCAAGACCCAATTTCTTGAGCAAGTAAGTGTGTACTTGCTAATAGAATAATGACAGTCAATTTAAAGTTCATGTCTATTTACGAAAAGTTGATAGAAACATAAATAAGGATGGAATTAATAATAATAAAAAATGCAAACATGGTCATATTAATTAACCTATTCATCCTTTTTTCAAAAGTATCTATTAGCCCATCTTTAAAAATAACTGCTGGCAAAATGGCTAATAAAGCCATCATGATTATAATTACGACAACACAAAAGGCATTAATTAATTCTGCTAATGAATAAATATTGGTCGCTGGAAGTTTTGATGACAATATATAATTTGCGCCTGCTGTGGTAAAAAGCGCACCCACCGTATACCTACTAGGGTCACTTGAAAATGGTGCTATGAATGTTACAAAAACGGCCACATATAAAATTAAAAATAGTTTCAAAATGACTGAAAGCCCCCCTTTATAAATCCTGAAAGCCATCCTAAATTGCGAAAAATCAATTTTATATCCTGATGTAAATTTAGGGTTCCCTCGAGCGGATTTGTACGCATGTGATTTTTCTATGAGTTTAATGTCCTTGCTCTTTTCATAGCCATTAACCATAACTCTGGAGCTTACCTTAGAATCAATTGTATCGGGTTCAAAATATACTTTTGTTCTATCTAACCACTTGTGCTCTATGGGAATGATTAAATCATGTTTATCGATCGGATAAAGTGAAACATCAAAAAATTGAGTATTTTTTGCTTTTACAAAATATTGAACATACTCAACATTAGTTTTTTTATCAGAATACCGTTCAACAAGGTCACATTTTAAAATATCACCATTTATTATCGTAAAAGGCAATTCTTTTTTATGCAACAAATCTTTATCTCCTAAAAAGTCCACTTCATTTGACTTCCATTTAAACCACAAATAAAACTCATAGGTCCAGCTTGATTCCTTTATATCTAAGTTCTCCACCCTTTCTAGGTAGGTGCCTATATGTACTTTTTTTGAATTAACAGGAATTTTTAATGATTCTGATTGTGTTTTACCAGGGTCCGGAGCCTTAGGGTCCATTGTGTTAGCCATATTAGTTGAGACTAATGTTGACATCCCTTTTATCGCATAGGTTATTTTAACAGAAAAATACAATCCTGAAAATAGAATTACTACAAAAATACTAATTAAAATATAGTGTGAAGTTGGCCTAGATTTAAACATATTTTAATCTCTTTCAGAATTAATTAAACTGATTAATTGTTTTCCTTTTATTTTTAAAATTATCATTTGATTCATATTTGATGATTGGTTTCCATTTTCACTTGAAATCCAATAGATCAAATTATTGATCTTAGACCTATCATTTGAAAATAATGGTTCATTTATTTCCAATGGTTTTATAAAATATTTATAGGATTTATTTTTTTCAACATTAAGCATCTTGCTAAAAATACTTGCATTGACAACATTGGATGTGGCTTTTCTAAGTTCTACCAAAATTTCTTCCTCCGTATTATTTAAAGTATATACTGCGTTTCTTAAAAATAAATACTCGTGAATTTTTTCAACGACATGCTTGTTTTCAATAAGCCTAAACCCTCCAGCATATTGCAACTGATTAAAGGTTCCGTTGGTACCTTCGAAAGATTCCACTTTTGTCATTAATCGACTCAAATAATACACATCTTTTGTATTTTCAATAGTCTTTTGGCTTAATAATGTGATTAATTTTTCTGCTTGCAAATTCTTCTCTGATCTTGCGCTAATACACTTATTTAAATTAAGCGTGTCTTGACTTAATTCGACAACCAAAGAACCAAGGTATTCATTAGCTATTGTACTGTCTAAGTGCTCCTCTCGTAAATTTTCAGCAAAAGCGCCTAAAACTACCGCTAGAAATAGCATGAAAAAATGAATAAAGTGTTCTTTTGTGTCAGAGGCGGGTTTGTGGGGCGGATGAATGTGCATTGGTTAAATTAATTGTAATGTTTTGATAAAATAAATTTATAGTTGAAGGAAAACCCAAAACAAAGTCTGTTAATCAAACAATGAAATTTTGGGTAAGACTACTTTTTAAATATGGCGGAATTTTCCAACGGATAATATTCCTTCTCAGGGTGATAATAAAAGAAGATGGTGATAAAAATGATAAATAGAATATTGATGCCCAAAAAAATAAGAGTCTTATATTCCTCAAGAAATGTGATCTTATTTTTAGCCGAACCTTGAAAATTCAACTGGTTAAATTGCTGATGGCCACTCTCAGCGCCTAAAACATCTAATTTGTTTTCTAACTCGTTGCAATAACTCAGTAAGCGATTATACTCGTCGACTTTTGATTGCAACTGCTCTTGTTTCCAGATATCTTTCTTTTCAAAAGTCCATGCTGAAAAAGGGGATTCCCCAAATTCCTTTGAATTAGCTGATTCCATAATAAATACATATTTAAAAATTTAAAACGTTATAAGATTAAATTTTTAGAATAAATACCAGTAGTGTCCGATAAAAAATCAAAAAGATAAACGGAGTAGCCGAAACTACCCCGTTAGTTCATACTTTTAAGTTACGACACTTTCAAGCATGAACAAATCTATAAACTTTAGCGGACA
>JABMMK010000158.1 GCA_013205605.1 Cytophagales bacterium
CCACCACACCTTCCGAACGCCTTAATTCATAATCCGAGGGAGTGGCAGAAACAAAAATGGTTTGGCCAATGACGTCTTCAAATTCCTGAAATGTTAAGGGCCGATTGTCCATTGCCGACGGCAACCTAAATCCATATTCGACCAAGGATTCTTTTCTCGACCGGTCTCCGCCCCACATCGCTCTGATCTGGGGCATGGTGGCATGGCTCTCGTCGACGACCATCAGGAAATCATCGGGGAAAAAGTCTAACAAACAAAAGGGTCTTTGGCCCGGTTTTCTTTGATCAAAATAGCGGGAGTAATTTTCGATGCCTGAGCAATAACCCAGTTCTCGCATCATCTCTAAATCAAATTCCGTCCGCTGCTTAATGCGTTCCGCTTCGGTTAATCGGCCCTCTTTTCCAAAATAGGAAATCTGCTTGACCAAATCTTCTTGGATAAATGAAATGGCTTGATTCAATGTTTCCCGGCCTGTGACAAATAAATTGGCAGGGAAAATTGCAATCAACGTTTCGGTGGAAATTTTCTTTCCGGTCCATGGGTCTATCCGATGGATCTGCTCAATCTCATCGCCAAAAAATATGATCCGATACCCGAAATCTGCGTAGGCTAAAAATATATCTACGGTATCACCTTTGACTCTAAAAGTCCCTCTCAAAAACTCGCCTTCCGTACGCGCATATAAAATTTCCACTAAGCGAAACAAAAACTGATTTCTGGAAATCACTTCCCCCACGCCTATGCGTAAAATGGAATTTCGGTATTCATCGGGATTCCCCATGCCATAAATACAAGAGACAGAGGCGACTACGATAATGTCTCTTCGGCCAGACATCAACGAGGACGTTGTGGCGAGCCTTAATTTCTCAATTTCTTGATTGATCGATAAGTCTTTTTCAATGTAGGTCCCGGTGGAGGCTATAAACGCTTCGGGTTGGTAGTAGTCATAATAAGAGATAAAATATTCGACCGCATTTTCAGGAAAAAAGGACTTGAATTCTCCATATAATTGGGCCGCCAAGGTTTTATTATGACTTAAAATTAATGTAGGTCTATTGATTTGCTGAATTACATTCGCAATCGTAAATGTTTTCCCAGATCCCGTGACGCCAAGCAATGTTTGCGCCTGTTCATTATTGGCAATCCCTTCTACTAATTGGCGTATGGCGGTGGGTTGATCACCGGTAGGGCTATAAGCAGAAGTAAGTTTAAAATCCATGGAAAAATGTTTGACGTAAAATTACGGAATTAAAATTTGTTGGGATAGGGAATAACTTTGATTCTATCTATTTTTGATTCAAAATAATTCATCATGCAAAAAAGATTTTTACTAACCGCAGTGATTTTTATCTCCATGTCTTTGGCTTGCGGCTCTGCTGAGGAGAAGCTTCCATTGGCCCAGCAAGCCATACAGACTCCCATCGTTTCGGTGCCTAAGGTGTATACATTTACGGCAACGCCTATTTGGGCAGATGAATTTGACACACCGGGATTACCGGATTCGAAAATTTGGTCTTATGATGTCGGAGGATCTGGTTGGGGTAACAATGAATTGCAATATTATACGGAGGCCGACAATGATAATGTGCATATCGAAAATGGTTTGCTGACGATCGAAGCTAAAAAAGAAAATTTTGGAGGGAAGAATTATACCTCAGCGCGCATTGTTTCTAAAGGCAAGAAAGATTTTTTATATGGCAAAGTGGAGGTGCGCGCGAAAGTTCCTGTGGGCCGAGGCAATTGGCCAGCGATTTGGACCCTAGCAAGTCAGTCGGATTATGGTGGACAGTATTGGCCGGACAATGGGGAGATTGATATTTTGGAGCATGTGGGTTTTGACCCGACTGTGATGCATTTTTCGGTTCATACAAAAGCGTTTAATCATGTGATCGGAACGCAGAAAACGTCAACCACCAAAGTGGATGATTTTGATACGGCTTTTCATGTGTATTCCATTGAGTGGACTCCCAAAACGATCCAAGCCTACATCGATGGGAAACAATACTTTTATTTTGAGAATTCGGGTAAAGGTTGGGAAGAATGGCCATTTGACAAAAAGCAACACATCTTATTAAATCTAGCGATAGGAGGAAATTGGGGTGGCCAAAAGGGGGTTGACGATTCGATATTCCCTAATAAATTTTATATTGACTATGTCCGTGTTTACGGCTTAAACCCATAAATGATGCGATATCCACAAGCGGCAGAGGCCTTTGATCGATTACTTTGTATGATGGATGACTTGAGGGAAAAATGCCCTTGGGATAAAAAACAAACGATGGATTCTTTGCGTCATTTGACAATAGAGGAAACGTACGAATTGTCTGAGGCTGTTCTGCAAGGCGATTTAAATGAAGTTAAAAAAGAGGTGGGGGACTTGTTTTTGCACTTGGTTTTTTATGCGAAAATTGGTTCGGAGTCGGGTGCTTTTGACGTGACCGATTCATTAAATTTCTTGTGTGAAAAGTTAATTTCGCGTCATCCTCACATTTATGGGGATGTGGTGGCTGATACCGAGGAACAGGTGAAGGCCAATTGGGAAACATTAAAATTAAAGGAGGGGAACAAATCCGTTTTAGGCGGCGTGCCAAATTCTCTGCCTGCCTTAGTTAAGGCGATGCGCATTCAGGAAAAAGCTCGGGGCGCGGGATTTGATTGGGAGGAAAAGGAGCAGGTTTGGGAAAAAGTGGAGGAGGAATTAGGGGAATTCAAGGAAACGTTTGTGGGCAAAGATTTAACCGAAGCGGATCGAAATGAAGCGGAAGGGGAATTGGGGGATCTTATTTTTAGTCTGGTCAATTTTGCAAGGTTTATCGACCTAAATCCCGAAACGGCGGTGGAGCGAACGAATAGGAAATTTATTAAACGATTTCAACACCTTGAAAAAAGAGCAGCCGAAATGGGAAAAGCTTTGTCGGAAATGACCTTAGCCGAGATGGATGTGTATTGGGAGGAGGCAAAAAAATTATAAAATGGGTTTAAGGGAATATTAAATCCCTTAAACCCATTATTGATTACTGAACGAAAAACTTATAATTAGTTTTAGTCGTATAGCGATTTCCGGGTCTCAATACCGTGCTTGGGAAATTTGGTCGGTTAGGAGAATCAGGATAGTGCTGGGTCTCAAGACAGAAACCTGATCTTTTGCCATAAACAGCTCCATTTTTTCCTTTTAGGTGTCCGTCCAGAAAGTTGCCCGTGTACAACTGAACTCCAGGTTCGGTGGTCGACGCCTCTAGCGTACGGCCGGAAATGGGATCATGCGCGATGGCCACCACGGCAAATTGGCCTACCGGTTTGTCAAAAGCAAAACAATGGTCATATCCACCCCCACGTTTAATTTGCTCATTTTCTGTCTGATCAATTCTACTTCCAATCACTTGAGGCGTTAAAAAATCGAATGGCGTTCCTGCTACGGGAATTAAATCACCGGTTGGGATTAATAGATTATCCACAGCCACAAGTTTAGGCGCATTTAATTGCAAGGTGTGAGCCAACACATTTTGCTTACCATTTCCGCTTAAGTTGAAATAACTGTGATTACACAGGTTGATCACCGTTGCTTTATCAGTCGTCGCAGAAAATTCAATCGACAATTCATTTTTAGCTGTTAATATATACGATAAATGAACTGTTAGGTTTCCTGGAAATCCTTCTTCCATGTCGGTTGATATATATTTTAAAACAAGTTTAGGGCCTTCCGCCGTTTCGCCCGATGAAATTACTTGCCAAACCTTTTTGTCAAATCCTTTTAAACCTCCATGTAGGGAATTTCCATTATTGTTAAGAGGTAATTGGTACCCAACACCATCTAGTGTAAATTTTCCTTTGGCAATTCTATTGCCATAACGGCCAACGGAAGCGCCAAAAAACGGGTTTTCTTTGATGTATTCATCCAACGTTTCAAAACCTAACACCACATCTTCGACGGTACCATTTTTATCGGGAGTTAAAATTTTAGTGATGATACCTCCATAATTCATGATTTGAACTTCCATTCCAGAAGCATTTTTCATGGTAAATAGGGTAACAGATTCTCCTGAAGGGGTTTTGCCAAAGGATTTGGACGAAATGGGTGCCATGGGTTTGATGGAATTTTGTGAAAAACTAAGGAAAGAAAAAAGAATGAAGGCTGTTAGTAAGCCCAAAAGATTGATTTTTTTCATGTTTGATAGGTCTTGAGAATTCGAATTTAAAGAAATTCATTGAATATGAAATATTTTTATTTATCTTTGCACCCCGATTTAAAATTTAATTATACACTTAAGTTCAGCATGTTAGCCCGACGTGTTGATGTAACCAGGGCAAAAAATTTATGTCAAAACAACCAAAAGATTTCGACTGGGATTTAGTTGAAGGTAAAGGATTCGGTGGCAGTTATGCGGCTGATGTTAAAGAAAAAATGGAGGCTGCTATTGAGGCAACCTTAAATTCGGTGACTGAGAAAGAGGTAGTGAAGGGGGTAGTAGTGAGCAAAACAGACCGTGAAGTAATCATCAACATTGGATTTAAATCAGATGGATTAGTATCTGCTTCTGAATTCCGTGATATGCCAGATTTAAAGCCTGGTGATGAAGTGGAAGTATACATTGAAAACCAAGAAGATGCGAATGGCCAATTAACATTGTCTCGCAAATTGGCGAAAGTGATGAGTGCCTGGACGAACATTGAGAAAGCTTTGGAAGAAGATATTATCATCAATGGTTTTGTTAAGCGTCGTACTAAAGGAGGTTTAATTGTTGATATTTTTGGAATTGAGGCGTTCTTGCCAGGTTCTCAAATTGACGTTAAGCCTATCCGTGACTTTGATATTTTTGTAGGTAAAAATATGGAGGTTAAGGTAGTTAAGATTAATCATACAAATGACAACGTAGTTGTTTCTCATAAAGTATTAATTGAAAAAGATCTTGAGGCTCAACGTCAGACTATTTTGACGAATTTGGAGAAGGGTCAAGTATTAGAAGGGGTTATTAAAAACATGACTAATTTCGGTGTGTTCATCGATTTAGGGGGTGTTGATGGCTTACTTCACATTACTGATATTTCATGGGGCCGCATAAACCATCCACAAGAAGTATTGAAATTGGATCAAAAAATCCAAGTGGTTGTGTTGGATTTCGATGAAAACAAAAAACGTATCTCTTTAGGTATGAAGCAATTACAGGCGCACCCTTGGGAGGCTTTAGTTGCGGAAACTGAAGTAGGTTCGAAAGTAAAAGGTAAGATTGTTAATGTGGCCGATTACGGTGCATTCTTAGAAGTTCTTCCTGGCGTTGAAGGTTTAATTCACGTGTCTGAAATGTCATGGTCTCAACATTTACGTAATCCACAAGATTTCTTGAAAGTAGGCGATGAAATGGAAGCTGTTGTGTTGACTTTAGATCGTACTGAGCGCAAAATGTCATTAGGCGTTAAGCAATTGACAGAAGATCCTTGGAACAAGACCGATTTATTAGCTAAATATGCGATAGGTACTAAACACAAAGGAACGGTTCGTAACTTAACTAATTTTGGTTTATTCCTTGAATTAGAAGAAGGTATTGACGGATTAGTTCACGTATCTGATTTATCTTGGACGAAGAAAATCAAGCATCCATCGGAGTTTGTCAAAGTAGGAGATTCTTTGGATGTCGTTGTTATTGAATTAGACGCTGAAAATCGTCGCTTGGCTTTAGGGCACAAGCAATTAGAAGAAAACCCTTGGGATACATTTGAAAGCGTGTTTACCTTAGGATCTATTCAAAAAGCAACGATCATTTCTAAGACAGATAAAATGGCTGTCTTAGAATTGCCATACGGCATTGAAGGTTTAGCTCCTTTGAAGCAATTAGTTAAGGCTGATGAGTCTGTGGCTGAAGTAGGAGAGGCTTTGGATTTTGCTGTGATTGAATTCCAAAAAGAAGATCGTAAGATTATTCTTTCTCACACAAGAACGTTTACGGAGGCTTCGGCTGAAGAAGTAGCAGCTGCTACGGCTAAGCCAGAGAAAAAGAAAACGACTAAGGCAGCAGCTGAAAAGCCTGCAGCGTCTACAGCTGAGAAATCGACCATGGGTGATATCGGTGCATTATCTGCTTTAAAAGAGCAAATGGAAGGCGCTGAAAGAGCTCAAGCGATTAAAAAATTAGAGAAAAAATCTAAGAAAGCTGAGTAATCTTTTGAAATAAGTATTAGAAAAAAGGGGAGGCGAAAGTGTCCCCTTTTTTATGTTCGAGAGCGGCTTACTAAAATAAATTAAATCTAATTCGGTTTGCTTTTTGCCAATTTTTTTTCAATTTTACTAAAATATATGGTTTTAATTATCTGGAGTATTTGGATCAATAAAATCATCTTATCCGATTTAACTAACCTAAATAACGATTATTATGAGTAATGATTCAAGGCGAAACTTTATCAAAAATGCTTCAGTAGCCGCCGCAAGTTTTTACATTGTCCCTCGCCACGTGTTAGGCAAAGGTTTTACAGCTCCTTCCGATAAATTAAACATCATGGGAATTGGTGCTGGCGGTAAAGGGTATAGCGACATCATGAGCTCTTTCAATAAAGGAGCAGAAAACATCGTAGCCTTAGTGGATGTCGATGATCGCCAATCAGCAAAAGCCCGTAAGGAGCTTCCAAACGCTAAATATTACAAAGATTTCCGCAAAGCTTTAGAGGTAGAAGGAAATAATGTAGATGCCGTTATTGTATCTACTCCTGACCATACGCATACCACCATAGCGATGGCGGCGATGAATCGTGGAAAGCACGTGTACGTTCAAAAGCCTTTGACGCACGACATTTTTGAGGCCAGAATGATGACCGAAAAAGCGCGTGAAATGAAGTTGGTAACCCAAATGGGAAATCAAGGTTCATCAGGAGACGGTGTTCGTCAAATGATGGAATGGTTTGACGCTGGGGTTATTGGCAAAGTTCATACGGTACAAGTTTGGACAAACCGCCCAGTTTGGCCACAAGGAATTACCTACCCAGCTGCGGGATCACCTGCACCCCAAGAGTTAGATTGGGACCTTTGGTTAGGACCTGCTAAATATAGAGAATACAATCCAGCCCTTTTGCCATTTAAGTGGAGGGGTTGGTGGGATTATGGTACCGGAGCCTTAGGAGATATGGGATGTCACTTATTAGATCCTCCATTTAAAGTGTTGGGAATTCGCGATGCCTTGACGGTTGAGTGTTCAGTGGGATCCGTATTCTTACAAGATTGGGTTCCTGAGTGGATTCCAGAAGGATGTCCACCATCATCCATCACTACGTTGCGCTATGCAGCTTCAGCTAGAAATAAATCGGCTGTTACGTTGACTTGGTACGACGGAGGTCTTCGTGCTCCACATCCAGAAGGAATTCCGGCGAGTGAGGTGATTGGCGATCCAGATGGAACGAATGGCGTAATTTTAATTGGTACCAAAGGTATTATGACTTGCGGTACATATGGAATGTATCCAAAGGTTTTCAAAAACGGAAAGCAAGTTCCAGAAGCAGAATTGCCAAGCAAAATTACCTATGCTCGTGTAGCTAATGGACCAGCAGGTCATCAGACTCAATGGGTTGAGGCTTGTAAAGCAGGATATGGTAAAATGGAAGTGAGTTCAGGCTTTGATTATTCAGGGCCATTTACAGAATCCGTTTTGATGGGAAATATTGCCATTCGTACGTACATGCTTCGTGAAGGAGAGGGTAGAACGGCTAAATATATTGGTCGTCAGCAGCTCAACTGGGATGCCGCGAATATGAGGATTACCAATTTTGAGGCAGCAAACCAATTTGTAAAACGCGAATATCGCGCAGGTTGGAAGCTTGACGAGAAGAAATAATAAATTATAACATTATATTTTGAGCAAAAAGACGGGAATCCTTTCCCGTCTTTTTATTTTTGTAAAAATTGATAAAACATGCTGCCAGTATTTGAAAGTAATTTGACTGCCCAAGAAGTTTTTGCGAACGTAGAAACCTATATTTCTGAATTAGGATATCAAGTAATTTCCAAAGATTTTTCTAGACCCTGGGGAGGATTTTTCGTATTGGACGAATCGCAGGCAGCTAAGTTTGCGGCCCAATTTTTCTCAAATTTGAGCATGGATGCGATTCAAATCACCAATAAATTAAGTCCCAAATTTCTAATTGTCGCTCCTGTAAAACGCCTTTCTTGGCAATACCATTTTAGGAGATCTGAAATCTGGACTGTCATTTCTGGGCCCGTCGGCATCGCCACCTCAGATACAGACGCGCAAGGCTCCGTAGGCTCTTATGTTGCTGGGGATTTTATTAAACTCCAACAAGGAGAACGCCACCGATTAATCGGCTTAGATCACTGGGGAGTAGTGGCGGAAATATGGCAACATACCGATGAAAACCAACCTTCTGACGAATCTGATATCGTCCGCTTGCAAGATGATTTTGGCCGTTAGTCAAAATTAACTCTTTGTTAATCTAAAAATAATACAAGAAAACTTTGTAGTCTCTAAAAGTTTCCATAGTTTTGCAGCTCAATTACTCAGAGAGTCTAGCAGATGAAATCGCGTATTTTAATTAAAGGAACTGAATTATTCTTTCGTTACGGAGTAAAGACCGTCACGATGGATGCGATTGCGAACGAATTAGGGATTTCGAAAAAAACGATATATCAACATTTTCCTGATAAGGATTCAATAGTATATGAAGTGGTTAAAATGTTCACTGAAGAGGATTTAGCCAAATGGAAAGAGCTTGATAGGCTTTATTCTAATGTCATTGAAAAGATGTTCAAGTCTTTCGAGATGACCAAGGACTTAATCACCCAAATGAACCCTCGACTTTTATACGAGATTCAAAAGTATTTCCCAAATGCCTTTACCCTTTTCGCAGAGCATAGCGAAAAATGTATCAACGAAAATCTGATTGCTGACTTTAAGAAGGGCGCACAATTTGGCTATTTCAGAAATGATATCGATTTCGAATTATTAGCGCGCTTGCGGATGGCAGAAGTCAATTTTGCCTTTAATCCTGACTTTTATCCAAATAACAAATTACCCCTGTATGAAACCCAACTGGTCATGTTGGATATTTTCATGCGCGGGATTTTGACCGAAAAAGGTTTAACACTTTACACATCTTACCAAAACAATTTACCCTTATGATCCGCCTAAGAAATATTTTTGTCGGCTTTTTCTTTTTGATTTCTTTTGGAAGCCTGGCGCAGTCCTTTAGCTTAAAAGAAGCGATAGACTATTCCATCATTCATCATGTCCAAGTGAAGAATAGCCAAATTGATTTGCAAAATGCAGGAGCCAAAATCAATGAAATTAAAGCCATTGGTTTACCCCAAGTAAATGGTGGGGTTCAATTTGTGAATAACCTGATTTTGCAACGTGTATTTATTCCTGCAAGAATTTTTAATCCCACAGCTCCTGAGGGCGAATTAATCGCCGCAAAATTTGGTGTTGAAAATTCTGGATTTGCCAATGTATCGATGAGCCAACTCGTTTTCGACGGAACGTATCTATTGGGCTTAAAAGCATCCCAAGTTTATAAGGATCTTTCTGTGAAGGGTGTGACTCAGTCTAAGCAGCAAGTGGCCGAAAATGTGACTAAAGCGTATTATGGTATTTTGGTCAATGACAAACGGATGCAATTGTTGCAGGTGAATGTAAGCCGATTGGATTCTCTTTTGAAAGAAACAAAAGCCTTGAATGCTCAGGGATTTGTAGAGAAAATAGACGTACAGCGCTTAGATGTCCAAGCAAATAACTTGAAGACGGAGTTAGAGAACGTATACCGACTTCAAGAAATGTCCTATTCGCTGTTGAAATTCCAAATGGGATATCCCATGGAAGAGTCGATTCGTTTAAGTGTCACATTAGAACAAATCGAATTGCAAAATAATTTGACTGATTTGGCTGGACCTTTTAACTACGCCAACCGGATTGAATATTCCATTTTGAAAACGCAGGAAAGCCTGGCGGAATTGGATTTGAAAAGCATTAAGGCGGGCTATTTACCCCGTTTATTATTGAATGCTAATTATGGATATAATGCGGGTGCGAATGCTTTTGGTGATTTATTGTCAAAGCAATGGTTTGATAATGCAGCTATTTCAGTTTCTCTTCAAATTCCGATTTTTGACGGTAATTCCAAAAAGTACAAGGCGGTACAATCGGCCAATAACCTTCAGAAGGTTCGCCAAAGTTTTGATTTATTGAAGTCTTCGATTGATTTCCAACGGTCTCAGTCAACGATAACCTTAAAAAATTCATTGGAATCGCTGAAACAACAAAAAGCAAATCTGATGTTGGCAAATGAAATTTCACGCGTGACCCGAGTGAAATACCAACAAGGCGTCGGATCAAACCTTGAAGTGCTTAATGCAGAATCATCTATCAAGGAATCTCAAGCGAATTATTTTACTTCTTTATACAACGCCCTCATCGCTAAAGTTGAGCTAGAAAAGGCAAATGGTACTTTATATATTGACTAATAAGAATTTTAACAAACACTCATGAAAACTTTATTCATCCTCCTAAGTGGAATTTTAATGGTTGCCGCATGCAACAAATCCGTTGACAAAAAACAAGAATTAGCCGATTTAAAAAATCAAGCTAAAGAAATTAATGCAAAAATTATTGCCTTAGAAAGTGCCATGGGGAAAGTGGAAACAGGCGAAAATTCAAAAGTAATAGCTGTTTCTGTTAGCCCAGTAAGTCCTCAAACTTTTAAGCATTTTGTGGAAGCTCAAGGGAATGTAATCGCTGAAAATACGGTTTTAGTGAGCCCCCAGACGGGCGGAATGATTGTTTCTTTGCCAGTGGTGGTAGGTCAAAATGTTTCAAAAGGGCAGCTCATTGCCACCTTAGATAATAATATTTTGAAAGAGTCCATGGAAGAGGTGAAACACCAATTGGCCCTCGCAAAAACCCTTTTCGACAAGCAAAAAACGCTTTGGGATCAGCAAATTGGAACAGAGGTGCAATTTATTAGTGCCAAGTCAAACAAGGAATCTTTGGAAAAAAGATTGGTTACGTTACAGGCCCAATTAGGCTTATCGAAGGTCGTTGCACCTATTTCAGGGACGATCGAGTTAGTTAGACAAAAAGCGGGTGAGATGGCTGCTCCAGGTTTGCCGATTGTCCAAATCGTTAATTTAGGCAATTTGAAAGTGATGGTTAAAATTGCGGATTCGTACGTAGGAACGGTTAAAACAGGCGATCCTATTGTCATTAAATTTCCAGACATTAATAAGGAGGTTTCAGCTCGAATTTCTTTGGTTTCTAAAATGGTTAACCCATTGACCAGAACTTTTGACGTAGAAGCTAAAATTCCAAACGCCGGGGATTTAAAACCAAACCAGTTGGCCGTCATCAACATCAACGACTCATCTAAATCAAATGCTTTAGTGGTCAGTGAGAACATTATCCAAAAAACCGAGAAAGGTAATTTGGTTTATGTGGCTGTCGAGGAAAATGGAAAAAAAATAGCCAAGGCTCGCCCAGTAACGATAGGGCTTACTTTCAACGGACAAGCTGAAATTCTTACGGGGCTTCAATCAGGCGATTTAGTCATTACGCAGGGATTCCAAGAATTAGTGGATGGCCAATCAATTTCATTTTAATTCCAAATAATTCTTAGCATGGAAAAAAATTCAAAAAATGAGCAATTGCCCGAAGGCAAAGGCTTTATATATAATATGGTGGGCTGGTTGGCTCAAAATCGCACCACCGTTTACATTTTTACATTCATCATTTTTGTGGCGGGTTTTGGGATTTATTCCAGCCTTCCCAAAGAGCAATTCCCTGATATCGTTGTACCTCAAATGGTCATTCAGACGGTATATGCGGGAACTACGCCCTCGGATATTGAAAATGTAATCAATAAGCCGATTGAAAAACAAATCAAATCGATTACCGGAGTTAAGCGCGTAAAATCAAATGCGCTTCAAGATATTTCGGTGATTATTGTCGAGTTTAATACGGATGTCTCCGTCCCCATTGCGAAGCAGAGAACGCAGGATGCCGTCGATAAGGCCATCAGCGATCTACCTAAAGATTTAACTCGGGAGCCCTCAGTAGCGGAAATTAATTTCTCGGAGTTCCCTATTATGAACGTGAATATCGCTGGGGACTATCCGTTGGACAAGTTGAAGAAGTATGCGGAAGATTTGCAGGATGAAATTGAGGGGATGCCTGAAATTAATCGAGTGGATATTTTGGGGGCTTTGAAGAGGGAGATTCAGGTCAATTTGGACCTATATAAAATGCAGAGCTATGGCTTGACTTTTTATGATATCCAAAATGCGGTTCAAGGAGAAAATGTTAATATTTCAGGAGGAGATTTAGCGGTCAATGGTGTTCGCCGTTCCCTTCGGGTTACTGGGGAATTGAAGTCGGTGGACCAATTAGCCAATTTGATCGTAGGGTCATCTACGGGTGCCCGAGTTAGACTAAAGGATGTAGCTGAGGTGGTTGATAGTTATGAAGAAAAACAGGATTTTGCTCGATTGAACAACAAATCAGTAATTACGCTGAACGTCATTAAAAGAGGTGGAGCTAATTTAATTGAGGCTGCGGATCGCATCGAAAAGACGATAGAAGAATTTAAGAAGACAAGATTTCCAAGTGGATTGGTCGTGACGGTTACTGCAGATTCTTCTGAAAGAACGCGTGGCGACTTAGCGGATTTGATCAACACAGTAATCCTCGGATTTTTGTTTGTGGTAATTGTATTGATGTTCTTTATGGGTGTTCGTGATGCGGTGTTTGTAGGACTTTCTGTTCCTCTTTCCGCTTTATTGGCCTTCCTCTTTATGCCAAGTTTGGATTTCACCTTAAATACCATTGTTCTTTTTGGGTTTTTATTGGGCCTAGGAATTGTGGTGGATGACGCCATTGTGGTCATAGAAAATTCACATAGGCTATTCAATAATTTTAAGAAATTGACGATTGTAGAGGCCGTTAAATTAGCCGCTTCGGAAGTTTTTGTTCCAGTTTTGACAGGTACTTTAACCACGATTTCTCCATTTTTACCTTTGCTTTTCTGGCCTGGTATCGTGGGTGAATTCATGAAATACCTGCCTATCACGTTAATTATTACCTTATTTGCCTCGCTATTTGTGGCTTATGTGATGAATCCTGTTTTTGCCGTTTCCTTTATGAAACGACATGATGAAGAGGCAAATGATGTGAAAGCACCCAAATTTGCTGACATACGAAGGACTGTATTTATCCTATTAAGCTTGGCTATTTTTGGATATGTGATTGGTTTTGGATTGGGTCATTTTGGCTTTGGTAATTTCTTTGTTTTCGCACTTTTATTGTATGTGTTTAATCATTTTGTGATTACGCCTAAATGGGTGGTTCCATTCCAAGAAACGGCTTTGCCTAATTTTAAAAATAATTATCGCCGATTGATTTCATGGGTATTGACTGGTAAAAGATCTATTTTTGTCACTTTGGCAGCGTTTTTATTATTGGTATTTACCTTCGTCTTGATGGGCATTGTAAAGCCCAAAGTAGTCTTTTTCCCTTCAGGTGATCCCGATTATATTTACATCTATTCTAAGAATCCAATTGGTACAGATGCGGTGGTCACGGACTCGATCACGAAAGTGATTGAAAACCGGGTATTTACATTCATAAAAAAAGAGGGCTACGCTCAACTTGTTAACTCGGTGATCTCAAACGTGGGTAAAAATGCGGGAGATCCGATGAACCCTGACCGTGGCGCTACTCCTCACAAGAGCAAAGTCACAATCGCCTTTGAGAAATTGCAATTGCGCGATGGAATCAAAACAGGTGAAGTATTAAATAAAATTCAAAAGGAATTTTTTAATAATCCGATCCCGGGAGTTGAAATGGCTATCGAACGCGAAAGCAATGGCCCGCCTACAGGGAAACCTATTTCGATCGAAATTGCCGGAGATGATTTTACGATTCTTCAAGGTTTAGAAAAGAAAGTTCGTCAAACAATCATAAAATCAGGTGTTCAAGGAATTCAGGAATTGAAGTCTGACTTGGTGACCAATAAACCAGAAATTATCATTGACGTAAATCGTGAAAAAGCGTCTCGAGAAGGGATTTCTTCCGCTCAGGTGGCTATGGCGATTAGAACTGGATTATTTGGAACTGAGATTTCTAAATTCCGTGACTTGAAGGACGAATATCCAATCCAACTACGATTAAAAGGGGATTCGAGAAACCAAATCGAGAAATTACTTTCGATGAATATTACCTACCGCGATATGAATATGGGCGGGTCTTTACGCCAAGTTCCTTTGAATTCTATTGCCGACATTCACTATGCGACGTCTTTTAGTCAGATCAACAGGAAAAACCAGGAGCGTGTTATTACCCTAGGTTCTGATGTGGTGCAAGGATATAATGCCAATGAAATAGTGGGGGAGCTGACTACTTTATTTGAAAGCATAGATGTACCTCAAGGCTATAAAATTAGAATGGGGGGTGAGCAGGAAGATCAAAAAGAAGCAGGTTCATTCTTAGGGATGGCTTTCCTTGCCGCATTGATTTTGATTTATTTAATTCTGGCCACCCAATTTAATTCTGCCGTTAAACCGCTCATTATTTTTGCAACGATTTTGTTGTCTTTAATCGGCGTGCTTTTAGGTTTTATGGCCTTTGGGATGACCTTTTCGATCATCATGTCCGGAGTAGGGGTCATCGCCTTAGCAGGTATCGTAGTTAAAAATGGAATTTTGCTAATCGAATTTATCGAAGAACTTAGGTTGAAACGTGGCTATGATTTGAAGGAAGCCATTATCGAAGGTGGTGGTATCCGTTTAACGCCGGTTTTATTAACTGCATCTGCGGCTGTTTTGGGACTTATTCCATTAGCATTAGGCCTGAGCATTAATTTTACCACCTTGTTTACCGAGCTAGATCCACACATTTTTATAGGTTCTGATTCCGCTGTATTTTGGGGGATTCTTGCTTGGACCATCATTTTTGGATTAACTTTTTCAACCATTTTGACGTTGATTATCGTTCCTTGTATGTATTACATTTCGGAACGGCTTAAACAAAAATGGAGTAATTAAATTGGTTATTTGGGTTGAAATTCAAAATCCCGCTCAAACATTTGAGTGGGATTTTTGTTTAATTTAAACGCCATTTTAGAGGCTAATTTTTTATTAACTCTTGATGGTTTTAGGTTTGCTAATTGGTAATCCTAACGAATTTAAATTATCTTAGGGGTATAAAAACTGATAATCTATGAAGTACTATTTACTATTTTTCTTATTGCCTTTCGCACTTTTTTCACAGGATAGACCTTATGGAAAATTATGGGCGACTCGATCTCAAGTGATCGCTCAGAATGGAATGGCGGCAACTTCACATCCCTTATCGACCCAAGTGGCGCTCGACGTTTTAAAGGCTGGGGGCAATGCTATTGACGCAGCGATCGCTGCAAATGCGATGGAAGGTGTTGTGGAGCCGCATGTGAACGGAATCGGTGGAGATTTATTTGCCATTGTTTGGGACGCTAAATCCAAAAAACTATACGGGCTAAATGGCTCGGGGAGATCACCCAAATCATTGACCTTAGCCGAATTTAAAAAGCGTGGCCTCAAATATATTCCTTCTACCGGCCCATTGCCTGTCAGTGTTCCGGGTTGCGTGGACGCTTGGTTTGAACTACACAAAAAGTTTGGCTCTATGCCAATGAATAAAGTCCTCGAAAAAGCTGTTTCATACGCAAGAAATGGCTTCCCTGTGCATGGAGAATTAGGTTCTGCCTTAGCTAGGGTTCAGGCGAATTATGGGAAATACCCGAATGTGGACAAGCATTATTATCCAAATGGCAAGGTGGCTGAAGAAGGGGATATCTTCAAGAATCCTAATTTAGCCAATACCCTTGAACGTTTAGGAAAGGAAGGCCGAGATGTATTTTATAAGGGAGACATGGCCAAAACCATGGATGCTTTCATGAAAAAAAATGGAGGGTTTTTGAGTTATGAAGACTTAGCTTCGCATACTTCTACTTGGATTGACCCGGTTTCGGTCAATTACCGTGGCTATGATGTGTGGGAATTACCACCCAATGGCCAAGGAATTGCGGCTTTACAGATGTTGAATATTTTAGAAGGCTACGACTTTTCTAAAATCAAGGTAGGAAGCGCGGAACATATTCACCTGTTTACGGAAGCAAAAAAATTGGTTTTTGAAGATAGAGCCAAGTATTATGCGGATATGGACTTTGCCAAAATCCCTGTAAAAAGTTTAATTTCTAAAGAATATGCTACCGAAAGACGCAAGTTGATCAACCCAAATCGTGCATCAAAACACTTCGATGCCGGAAACCCTGCCCTAAAAGATGGGGATACGATTTACTTGACCGTGGCCGACAAAGATGGAAACATGGTCTCATTAATTCAAAGCAATTATAGGGGTTTTGGCTCCGGCATGATGCCAGATGGTTTGGGATTTATGTTTCAAGATCGCGGAGAAATGTATAGTTTGAAAGAGGGCGAGAACAATACTTATGCGCCTGGAAAGAGGCCATTCCATACCATCATCCCTGCTTTTATGACGAAGGATGGTCAGCCAATCATGTCTTTTGGCGTGATGGGCGGAGCTTATCAGCCGATGGGCCACACGCAAATTGTGATGAATGTCGTGGATTTTGGTATGAATGTTCAAGAGGCTGGCGACTTTCCTAGAATTAATCACGAGGGTTCTTCGGAGCCTACGGGGGAGGTTATGGAGCCCACAGGCGGTACCATTACGCTTGAAAGCGGATATCCGTATGAGGTAATACGGGAGCTTTTACAGAAAGGGCACCAAGTAGGTTATATAGTTGGTGGTTATGGGGGATACCAATGTATTCGCTATGACCCAATCCGAAAAGTATATTTTGGCGGAACAGAATCTAGGAAAGATGGGCAGGCCGCTGGATATTAATAGGTATGCAAGAAATCAGATTTGACAAAATTTTTACCGGTTCAGAATGGATTCGAGATAAGTCGATTGTCATCGAGGACGGAAGGATTGCCAAGATTGCTCCAGGCGATGGTGAAGGATATAAAAATGGCTTTTTATGCGCTGGATTTATAGACCTTCAGTTGTATGGCGGAGGAGGAAAATTATTTTCAAATCAAGCGACTACGGAATGCATTAAGTCAACTTTCGAGGAACACATCAAAACAGGAACGGTTGCCTTTCAAATCACTTTAAACTGTTCGCCCAAAATGACCATGTCACAAGCGATCCAAGCTTGTAAAAATTACCAAGGGAAAGGGCTTGTCGGCCTACATTTAGAAGGGCCTTTTTTTAATCCGGTTCGTCGGGGTGCGCACCAAGAAGCATTTATTCAAAAGCCTGACTTGGCTTTTATTGAGTCTTTAATTGCTGAGGCCAATGGCCTGCCTACTTATTTGACTATTGCCCCAGAAATGTTTGAATCTGCTGTTTTGAACCGTTTGATTGAAAGCCCCATCATGGTTTCCATTGGGCATTCTGAGGCGAGTTTTGAGCAGGCAAATGCGGCAATTAATCAAGGAATTTCAAGAATCACCCATTTATTTAATGCCATGTCCCAATGGCAAAGTAGGGTATTGGGTATCGTAGGCGCTAGTTTTTCCTCCGATGCGTGGACGAGTATAATCGTTGACGGTCTACATTGTGATTTCGAATCAGTCAAATTAGCCAAAAAACTTAAAGGCGATCGCTTGTTTTTAATTACGGATGCCGTGACCAATGATGTGTCGGGACCCTATTTTTTCTCACAGACAGACGGCCGATTTACCAATGATGCGGGCACATTGTCTGGGTCAAGTTTAACGATGCAAGAAGCCGTTCAAAACTGCGTAGAAAAAGCGAATATTTCTTTGGAAGAGGCGATTCGAATGGCCACTATTTACCCGGCCCAAGTGGCAAACCTAGATCAAGATTTAGGAAGTATTGAGGTGGGGAAACGAGCTTGTTTCATTCATTTTTCAGATGACCTTGCAATCCAACAAGTTTGGTATGATGGCGAACCCTGTATAAATTAGCACCATGATTACATTTCCATCTAAGCAACCTTTTGTTGCAACAACCATATTTACCAAAATGTCTCAAATGGCCTCAGATGAAGGGGCTTTAAATTTGGCCCAAGGATTTCCGAGTTTCGATTGCTCGGAGGGACTGCAGGATTTAGTTAAATTTTATGCTAAGGGGCACAATCAATATGCGCCGATGGCCGGCGTTCCAGTCCTAAAAAGCAGTATTGCTGCTAAAACGGAATCATTTTATGGCATTTCGCTCGATGCCAACACGGAAGTGACCGTTGTCTCTGGAGCCACTGAAGCTATTTTTGCCTCGATACATTGCTGCGTTTTTCCGGGCGATGAAGTGATTATGTTTGATCCGTCGTATGACGCCTATGATCCTATTGTCCGATTGGCTGGTGGAATCCCTATTCATATTTCTTTAAAGGCATCCAATGGTTACCGCATCGATTGGGATGAATTGGCGCGCAATATTACGCCGAAAACGAAGGCCATTATGGTTAATTCGCCTCATAATCCGACAGGCTCGATTTGGGACCCATCGGATTTAGATGCTTTTGCCGAAATAATTAAAGGAACCCAAATTTTAATTGTTTCAGATGAAGTATATGAGCATATCGTTTTTGACGGCGCCTCGCATGCGAGTGTTTTGTTGCATCCTGAATTGAGAAAAAGAAGTTTTGTTTGTGGTTCTTTTGGCAAAACTTTTCATGTAACGGGTTGGAAAATGGGCTATTGCCTAGCCCCACCATTTTTAACGGCGGAGTTTCGAAAATTACACCAATGGGTTACATTTTCGAGTGCCACCCCCTTGCAATATGCGCTAGCAGAGTACTTAAAAGATCCTAATAATTACCTTCCATTAAGTTCTTTTTATCAAAAAAAACGTGATTTGTTTGCTAGTTTTTTCGTGAATTCTCGATGGAAAATTTTACCGAGCCATGGAAGCTTTTTTCAATGCTTAGATTATAGCGCGATAACGGATGAAAAGGATGTTGACCTAGCCGACCGATATACCAAAGAATTAAAAGTAGCGTCTATCCCAGTTTCAGTCTTCTATGAAACCCCTTCAGAAGATAAGATATTGCGGTTTTGCTTTGCTAAAGATGATGCTATGTTGGAAGAAGCGGGTCGAAAATTGGCCGCCTTATAGGTATTTTAGGGCTATTTCCTCTCCCAATTGTTCTAAGTAAATGGCTGCATTTCCCATCGAATCTTTCGCATTTTTCGCTTTAGATAGGATAGAGTAAACCTCCTTCGAATCAAAAAATATCGGCAATTTTTCCGGATCTTCAAAAACACCACAAACGAGAATTGCTTGTTTGAATTGTTTATCGCAACGAGTGATTACCTGCGAAATCAATTTACCTCCCCAGGTTTGTCCATCTATTTTGCCCTCTCCCGTAATGATATAATCGGCCTTTTTAACGGCGCGATCAAAGTGAATTTTATTTAATAGCCATTCCGCCCCCATCGCGATTTCAGCTTGTAAAAAATAGATGGCTCCCGCACCTAAACCGCCCGCAGCGCCAGCGCCTTTCATCTCGCCAATGATTCCTTTTTCTGTTTGGCCAATTAATTTTTGTATATTAATTAGACCTTTGTTTAAATATTTAATCATTTCTGCATTGGCTCCTTTTTGTTTGGCAAATACATGAGCGGCCCCTTCTTTTCCGGCTAGTGGATTTTGTACGTCGGTGATTACTTTAAACTTTATGGAATGGATTTTACTCAGTAATGGGCTAGGAATAATGGAGTCGACGAGGGGCAAACTTTCCCCTATCGCCTTTAGTTCTTCTTGGTCTTTATTTAAAAATTTAAACCCTAGAGCGGCTGCCATACCGATTCCGGCATCATTGGTCGCTGATCCGCCAATCGTTAAAACTATTTCGGTAGCCCCTTTTTCGATGGCGTCCAGAATGAGTTCTCCCGTTCCAAACGTGCTGGTTAAATAAGGATTTCTTTCTTTGGTTTTTAAAAGCTCTATCCCAGAAGCTCTTGACATTTCGATGTAGGCTATTTTCTGATCAGCCAGCCATAGGTAGTTGGCCTCAATAGGTCTAAACAAAGGATCATTCACCTTTCTTTGAATCCATTCCCCGCCATGAATGGTTTTAATAACTTCTAAAGTGCCTTCTCCTCCATCTGCTAAGGGCATCAACTGAATAACGGATTTGGGTCTTCGCCTTTTTATGCCAATTTCTAAAGCCTCGCAAACTTGTTGGGCCGTGAGGGAATCTTTAAACTTATCTGGGCAAATTAGAATGTTCATATTATCGAAACAATGCCTCAATTTACGTACAATTCTTTACTTTTGTATTCTACAAAATATTTATGAAAGCCGCATTCCTCTCTCTTTTTATTATTTTTCTACTGGCCTCTTGTACCCATAAACCGGATTTAAATGGCCTAGATGTGGCATTATTTAAAAGTGATCGCGGTGGCTGTAAAGGAGATCGATTGCAGCAAATGGCTTGGCTAAAGTCCAATAAGATGACTTGGAAAGCGGTCAGTTCTAACGATGTGGAAGATATTTTAGGGAAACCCGATATCCAGCAATTAGCCGATCGAAATCAAGAATATTATATTTATTTTCTAGAAAAAGGTGAGCAATGTATCAAAATCACCAATCCTTCCCAAGCAAAAACCATGGCTTTTCGATTTTCGGCGATTGGCTTAGCGACCGAAATTACCTTTCAAAATGGATTGCCAGATTGATTAGAGGCTATTTCGTGAATAGGCCAACCAAGCTATTCGTGATTCCAAGGATAAAACTAAAAATGAGCGGTGCGATAAATCCTGTCACATGAAATCCTGGGATGTAATGTGCGACTAAATACACAAGTCCCACATTGATGACCAAGGAGAACAAACCTAAGGTGATAAAAGTGATCGGGAAACTGATTATTTTAAGAACAGGCTTAACAAAAGAATTCAAAAATCCCATCGCCAAGGCTACCCAAAGCGCTACCGTAAATCCATCCACCGAGATTCCTTTAAGGTATCTTGGGATGACCATCACAACGATGGCGATAACGATGTAGCGTATAATGAATCCGATCATATTATTTTTGATGTCTTTCTTGTAGCAATTTTACGACTTCTTCCAAGCCGATGCCTCGGTCTTCCAACAAGACCAATAGGTGAAATAGTAAATCAGCCGCTTCTCCTTTGAACAAATCGTCATTCTTCATTAAGGCTTCTATTACTAATTCAACGGCCTCTTCCCCCACTTTTTGGGCAATTTTATGTGTGCCTTTTTGGAACAAGGACGCAGTATATGATTTCTCAGCAGTCTCATTTTTTCTAGATCGAATGACATGCTTTAGGTAATCTAACCATGCCGCATTATCTTGATTGGACTCGTTGAAACAGGTATCTGCTCCCCTGTGACAAGTCGGCCCCTCCGGATTTGCTTGGATCAAAATCGTATCTTGGTCACAGTCTATTAGGAGATTGACAACCTCTAAATAATTTTCAGAAGTCTCCCCTTTGGTCCACAATCGATTTTTTGAGCGGGAAAAAAAAGTCACCCTTTTCTCGGCAATCGTTTTAAGGTAAGCCTCCTCATTCATGTACCCTAGCATCAACACTTTTTGTGTTTTGACATCTTGAATGATGGCTGGAATTAGGCCCTTAGAAAAATCAGGTTGTTGGTTCATAACGTTAATAATGTGTGAATTTATTAAATCCGCATGGGAATTCCTTTTTTGGCCAAATAATTCTTTAAGGCATTAATTTCAATCTCTTTAAAGTGAAAGATGCTGGCGGCTAATCCTGCATCTGCTTTTCCCAACGTAAATACGTCGTAAAAATCTTCCATCGTACCCGCGCCACCCGAGGCAATGATGGGAATGGATGCATTTGTAGATATTTCAGCCGTTAATTTATTGGCAAAACCCGCTTTTGTTCCATCCGTATCCATGGAGGTTAATAAGATTTCTCCTGCACCTCTTTGCTCGACCTCCTTCGCCCACTCAATGGTTTTGATGGGTGTTATATTTCTTCCTCCGTGGGTGTGTACCCAATCGACACCCTCCACAAACCGAGTATCTATCGCCACAATGATGCATTGTGAGCCAAATTGTAACGCTAACTCGTCAATTAACCCTGGTCGGCGAACCGCTGAGGAATTAATCGAAACTTTGTCGGCTCCGGCATTTAATAGGGCCGATACGTCCTCAATAGATCCTATTCCTCCGCCAACAGTAAACGGAATGTTTACTTGTCGGGCTACCTGTCGCACTAATTCTACCAGTGTTTTTCGGTTATCAATGGTCGCCGTGATATCTAAAAAAACCAACTCATCTGCTCCGTTTTCCGCATAAAATGCACCCAGTTCCACGGGATCTCCAGCATCTCGCAAGTCGACAAAATTTGTCCCCTTGACCGTTCGGCCTTCTTTAATATCAAGACAGGGTATGATTCTTTTTGTTAACATAACGTA
>JABMMK010000159.1 GCA_013205605.1 Cytophagales bacterium
ATATCCCAATCCAAGCTGCTTGGAACAGCTTCCCCAGCAGGGAATTTTTTGATGTTAGTATCCCAACCATGCCACCTTCGAGCCGAGTTCATGTGAGCGGTCATGGACGTTACATCCTTGATGATGCCCGCTTCTTGCCATGCTTTGAACTGAAAATAATTGGCCTCCGAATGGCCTTGATTTCCCATTTGGGTGACACATTGGCTATGTTTTTTGGCGGCGGCCATCATGAGTTCTACCTCATTAAATGTCCTTGCCATCGGTTTTTCCACATACACATGTTTGCCTAAAGCCAAAGCCATCATCGTAATAGGGAAGTGCGAATGATCAGGAACGCCTATGGCCACCGCCTCAATTTGGCTTCCCATTTTGTCAAACATCGTTCTGAAATCTTGGAAACGTGGCACATCAGGGAATTTTTCTAATACAGCCCTCGTTTGAGGAGCCCCCATATCCACATCGCAGAAGGCCACAAAATTAGCTAATCCGGTTTTGGCGAAGGACATGACATCAGAACCACCCTGGTTTCCAATACCGATACAAGCTAAATTCACTTTATCCTTAGCGGGTAAATTAGCAAGTCCAGGTAAATAATGGTTGGTCGATGAAGTCCAAATAGAAGGAAATGCAGAAGCGGCTGTCAATAAGGTCGATTTTTTCAAAAAAGACCGACGTGATTTTTCGTTTGATTTCATAGTTTATGTTTAAGCCTTCAAATTAATTAATATTTAATAAAATTCAATAAACTGAAGATTTTAGGGATAAGAATTTGTGATTTTTTTTGGATATTGAGGCTTTAATTTTCAACGAATCAAATTATGTCTACTGTAAATAACGAAGCTCCAGCCATGGCAAAGCCCTCCATCGCCTTAATACACCATGTATTTTTCTGGCTGAATAACCCAGATTCAGAGGCGGATAGAAACGCATTAATTGCCGGTTTAAATACCTTAAGAGCGATCCCTTCGATTCAAAGAATGCATGTTGGCGTTTTAGCTTCCACTGAAAAACGTGAGGTGGTGGATACTTCTTGGGATGTATCTGAAATCATGTTTTTTAACGACGCGGCGGGCCAAAAAGTCTACCAAGATCATCCTATTCACATGGAGTTCGTTAAAAATTGCGCACACCTTTGGAAAAAGGTATTGGTATATGATGCGCAAGATGTTTAATCGTTTTTCCTTTGGTATACTTTATTTTTATTCAAGGTAAGTTTTAAGTCATAATGATTTGCAACAAATTGGGGCAATTGGGTGCCCTTTAATTCGGCAAGCAGATTCCAAGTGTCCACAATAAATAGGGGTTTTTCCGATGCTAAAGCGTTGATTAAAATGGATTCTTCTTTTTTGAAAATGACTGTATTCTTTGTTTCAAAGCTGTTTTTATAGTAAAAGAAGTTTGATTTACTGTACATGGGTAGATAATCATCTTGCAATTCATAATACATGGCTTGGGATTGAGTCCAGCCTAGGGACAAAATAGTCTCCTTTTTAGCGGTATGATGATTCTTTAGCCAGTCAATTAATTCTTTTTCAATGATGCTGTTTAATGGTTTACCAAAGTTTAGGTGTTCGACCGACTTTGCATTCATTTTGTTCCAAACCAATTCACAGGATTTGCCCACAAAGCGATAGTTAAAATTCGCAATTAAGATAATCATGAATATGGCATATATATGATTTCTTGAATCATTTTTATGGCTTAATGCATGATATAGGTCGGCTATAAAAATACTCGCGGGTACAAATAAGAAAATATAATAATGGCCAAAATCATTCTTGCTCACGATGATCGTGATCGTGGAAATAACTAAAAATGAGAAACTGTAAGTAAGTGGATGTAAAAAAAATGATCGAAAAGAAAATTTACTTGCTGATATTTTGTTTATTAAAGAGTACAAAAAGATCAAGAGGAAAATATATAAGAAACTATAAAATAGATTGACCCGATGAAAGAAATTTGTGGGATCAATTGAACTTTGGCCTAACGCATTGCTTGACATATAAGTCAAGTTTTTCACTAAATAGAAATAGTAGAAATCTTCCAGCAGTCCATTTGAAACTAGGTAAATCAGTCCGATACTCATAAATGCCACATAGGCAATCACGGTAAATTTCAAGTAGTTATATTCTTTTTCAAGGATAAGCTTTAAACTAATAAAAAAGGCAAAAAACAAGGTGATGGGGATGGCTTGGAACTTGACCAGCGGTAAAATAAAAATCAGCAAAGCCACTCCTAGAAGTCTCGTTTTTGTATACGGATGCTGAGTTATCCAATATAAAATGGCCGAATAAAATAAGAGTTGGTATTCCGTGTTATAGCAAAAAATCCCGTCATAATAGGGCCCAAAACTTGGAAAATTGGAAATGCAAACGAACACAGTAAATGCTGTGGCACCGATGATTTTGGCACCGGGCTTAAGCGCATCATATATGAAGTAAAGACTAGGTAAGATAAAGCAAAAATAGGTAACGAGCCTTAATTGATAGAGTTTAGAAAATCCCGTTAAAATTTTGATCAAAGCGAGTAGGTAAATAGCTAGTGGGCCCGTGGTATGTGAGTCAAAGCCCACAAACGGTCTTGGATCGATTAAACATCTTCGAATCGCATATAAGTACTCTAATTCATCCGGGTCCAGGGAATTTTCTCTAAAAGAAATGATTCTACACACAAAAATAATGAAGGACAAAAAAGCAAGAATGATCAGATTCTTGTAGGTTTTCAAAAAGTGGATCTTCATTTTTTTTGAGTAATGAATTTTTTATTGGTTTTGATAGCTGTAAATAGCTTAAAAATTAAATTTACAAAACAAATTTATAATTGGTATTTGTATTTTGATTGATTAATTTTAAAATCTAATTTGAAAATTGTTCAGTTAAAAAAACTTGTCTCAAATTTAAATTAAATTCTCAAGAACCATTTAATTTAATTTTTTTTGCGGATTTAAATCAGGTTATTAAATAAGTGTTTTTTAATTAATTACAAGAGCTATGAAAGTTGTCATACTGGCGGGTGGTTTAGGTACGCGATTAATGGAGGAAACGGAGTCTAGGCCAAAACCGATGGTTGAAATTGGCGGCAAACCGATCCTTTGGCACATCATGAAAATTTATGAAGCGTATGGCTTCAATGAGTTTGTTCTTTGCTTAGGCTATAAATCTCAAATGATTAAGGAATATTTTTTAAATTATTACCTGTATAACTCAGACATTACGGTCGAATTAGAGAAAAATAAAGTTGATGTGCATTTCAATAACTCTGAATCATTCAAAGTTACCTTAGTTGACACAGGACTTAACACCAACACCGCAGGACGCATCAAAAAAATTCAAAAATACATAGGGAATGAAACCTTCATGTTGACCTATGGAGACGGAGTTGCTGATATCAACATCAAAGATTTGATTGCTTTTCACAAGTTTCATGGGAAATATGCTACTTTAACGAGTGTACAAACCCCAGGTAGGTTTGGCAACATAGAAATAGACTCAAGCGGTATGGTCGATCATTTTGTAGAAAAGCCGCAAGGGGATGGGATGTGGATTAATGGAGGATTTTTTGTTCTTGAACCCGAGATTTTTAATTACCTAGAAGGTGATGTGGAAAATGTTCAATGGGAGAATCAGCCTTTATTAGAAATTGCGAAGGATAAACAATTAGCAGCCTTCAAGCATTCGGGTTTTTGGAAGCCGATGGATGCATTGCGCGACCGGATTGAATTAGAGCAAATGTGGCAAAATAATAATGCTAAATGGAAAATTTGGGACTAATGGAATATTTGAAAAATCATTATCAAGGTAAAAAAGTATTTGTTACCGGACATACTGGATTTAAAGGTTCTTGGTTGGTGCAGATTTTATCTAATTTGGGGGCCACCATCAAGGGTTATGCTTTGACTCCAGATCAAAAAGTTAATTTATTTGATGAAATCGCTGGAGCTGATTTGTGCGAGTCGGTCATTCATGACATTCGGGACAAGGAAGCCTTAAAGAAGGCTATCTTAGATTTTCAGCCTGATTATATTTTTCATTTAGCTGCGCAGCCTTTGGTGCGATTGTCTTATCAAATTCCCATAGATACTTTCGAGGTAAACGTGCTAGGAACCGCTCATGTCTTAGATGCCTTACGATTTTTAGACAAGAAATGTGCCATCGTTCTCATTACGACAGATAAGGTATATCATAACAACGAGACCGAATACGCATATAAAGAAAATGATCGATTGGGTGGCTATGATCCATATAGCTCAAGTAAAGCTTGTTGCGAATTGGTCATCGATTCGTATCGGAATTCTTTTTTCAATACCCATAATCTGGCCGAGCATGGCAAATCACTAGCGGTCGCAAGAGCAGGTAATGTGATTGGCGGAGGCGATTGGTCGATTGATCGATTAATTCCCGATATCGCGAAAGCATTACATGATGATCAAGAAATTGTGATTCGAAATCCTAAGGCGGTCAGGCCATGGCAACATGTCATCGAGCCTTTATTTGGGTACTTGGAGCTTGGGGCTAAATTAAATGAACAACCCCTTGCATATTCCCAGGCATATAACTTTGGGCCCAATGAGTCAGATGCTTTAACTGTGGAGGAGATGGTTCAAAAGTCCATAGGAATCTGGGGTAAGGGTCATTATACCTCAGAAATAAATACAGGTAATCCACATGAAGCCGGATTACTCAAATTGGATATTGGCAAGGCATTAAAAGAACTTCATTGGAGACCCATTTTTAATGCAGAATTAGCCATTCAAAGGACAATTAATTGGTATAAAAAATATGATGAGGGGACCGCGGCCTCAGATTTAATTAAACTAGATATTGAATTTTATCAAAACATAATCAATGGAAAAAAATATTGAAATTTTAAAGGGTATTGAGTTTGATAACCTAAATGATGAAGGATTAAAGCAGCTTTTAGTTCATAAATTTGCTAAAAATATCAATAAAGAGATTGTACCCGGAGAGAGTTACATCCCTGTTTCAGGTAAAGTTATCGATGAGGATGATGTATTATGGGGAATAGAATCGATGATGGATGCTTGGTTGACCGCCGGTCGTTTTTCAAATAAATTAGAAAGGGAGCTAGCTAGGTATTTTGGGAGTCGTTTTTCTTTATTGGTCAACTCCGGTTCATCCGCTAATTTGGTCGCATTTTATGCCTTAACCTCACCTAAATTAAAGGAAAGAGCCATTAAACCTGGTGATGAAATAATTACGGTGGCGGCAGGCTTTCCGACGACCATTAATCCGATGATTCAGTTTGGTTGCATTCCCGTTTTTGTGGATGTGGACATACCTACCTACAATATCAACGTAGAAGATATTGAAAAGGCGATTAGCCCGAAAACCAAAGCAATCATGCTGGCCCATGCCCTAGGCAATCCATTTAATTTGCGTGAGGTGATGGCGATCGCTAAAAAATATAATTTGTGGGTGATTGAAGACGATTGCGATTCTTTGGGTGCCACTTATGAAGGGAAAAAAACAGGAACTTTTGGAGATTTAGCTACCCTTTCTTTTTATCCAGCGCATCACATTACGATGGGCGAAGGAGGAGCGGTCTTAATTAATAATGCCTCCTTGAAAAAAGTGGCCGAAAGTTTTAGAGACTGGGGACGCGATTGCTGGTGTGCTCCCGGAAAAGATAATACTTGCGGGGAAAGATATTGCCAACAATTGGGTGAATTGCCCGATGGATATGATCATAAGTATACTTATTCGCACATGGGCTTTAATTTAAAAGTTACTGATATGCAGGCGGCGGTCGGCTTAAGCCAACTAACCAAAGCGGATCATTTTGTAGCGAGGAGAAAAGAAAATCATGCGATGCTTTTAGGGATGTTCAAGGAATTTGAAGAGCATTTCATCCTTCCGGTAGCGACAGAAAATTCGGATCCTAGTTGGTTTGGTTTTATGTTAACCATAAGAGAAAATAGTCCAATCAATCGAAATAAATTTGTCGAATATTTAGAGAACAATAAGATAGGAACTCGCTTGTTTTTTGCGGGCAATATGTTGAGACAGCCGGCTTATTCAACGATTAATTACCGCAAGATTGGTGATTTGGAAAACACTGATTTAGTGATGAATAATTCTTTTTGGTTGGGTGTGTGGCCTGGTTTG
The DNA here is from genome assembly GCA_013205605.1 of Cytophagales bacterium. Taxonomy (GTDB): domain Bacteria; phylum Bacteroidota; class Bacteroidia; order Cytophagales; family Spirosomataceae; genus Aquirufa. Next base: position 6,126 of record JABMMK010000159.1, read on the forward strand.
GAAAAGAAACATTATGATTACATCATAGAGGTAGTTAGAAATTATAAAATCTAGCATGACGGTAGCCGAATATATTGCTGATTTCATCGAGGAAAAGAAAATGGATTTTGTTTTTCAATATCCAGGTGGGATGATTACGCATATGATTGACGCCATTGGCACTCGAGATAAGGTTGAAATTTATTCTTTATTGCATGAGCAATCCATTGCCTTTGCTGTTTCGGCGGTAGGCAGGTTATCTAATTTACCGGCCATTGCATTTGCTACCAGTGGTCCCGGGGCGACCAATTTATTAACCGGAATCGGAGATTGTTATTTTGACTCTGTGCCTGCATTATTTATTACGGGCCAAGTCAATACACACGAGTTAAAAGGGGATTCCGGGATTCGCCAACTAGGTTTTCAGGAAACGGATATTGTTTCCATGGCGGTGCCGATTACCAAGTTGGCGATTCAGATTACAGACCCCAATCAGATTGTGGAAGTGCTAGAGGATGCCTACCATTTAGCCATCGATGGCCGGCCTGGTCCTGTGTTGATTGACATTCCGATGAATATTCAAAGGACCCAAATCGATGTCCATGTGAAGAAGTCTGCGGTTAAAAAGGAGTCATTATCTGTCGGTTTAGAAGGTAAAATCGAGGAGTTAATTAAAATTTTATTGACTGCTAAGTCTCCTTTGTTTTGGATTGGGAATGGTATTCATACCTCAAAGTCTGAAGCGCTATTTATTGAATTAAATAAAATTTTAAATATCCCGGTTGTTACCTCCTTGCATTCCATTGATTTGTTGGAAAGTGTAGATCCCAATAAAGTGGGGATGATCGGTGCCTATGGGAATCGTTGGTCCAACATGTCCATCAAACATGCTGATTGCATCATATTCCTGGGGACTAGAATCGACATTAGACAAACAGGTGCTAATACATCTATTTTTGATCAGATAAAAACGATTCGCGTGGACAATGACCATGCTGAATTAGATAATCGAGTTCAGGCCGATATTAAAATTAATGCGAAGCTGGATGTATTTTTGAAATCATTCATTCTACAAGCTGTTGATTTTAAATTTTCATTTTCAGAGTGGCATCAAAAAATCACTTCATTAAAGAAGGATTATCCTATTGAAAACGAAGTTTCCATTCAAAAAGGAGAGATCAATCCACTTGAATTATTTCAGAAAATATCCAAAAATAGTCACGTTAATACCATTTATTGTGCAGATGTAGGGAGTCATCAAATGTGGGCGGCCCAATCGTTGGCATTCAAAAAAGGTGATCGATTTTTGACTTCTGGTGGAATGGGATCGATGGGTTTTTGTTTGCCTGCGGCTATAGGAGCAGCTTTATATGAACCATCGAAAAATGTGGTAGCGATTATTGGGGATGGATCTTTTCAAATGAACATTCAGGAATTGCATTCAATTTTTCACCATAAACTCAATATTAGGATTATCATCATCAACAATCATTCATTGGGAATGATTAGGCAATTCCAAGATACCAATTTTAAATCGAGGCATTTTGGTACGGTATGGGGATATTCCTGTCCTGATTTTTGTAAAATCGCAAAATCCTATCAGATTCCGAGCAAGCGAATTGAAGAATGCTTGAATGTGGATTTAGGGGTTGCATGGCTATTAAAAGGGAAAGGTCCTAAGTTATTGGAGGTGTTGATTTCGGGCCAATTAAATGTATATCCTAAAATTGCTTTTGGGCAAACGATGGATAAAATGGAACCTGATTTCAGTCCTATTGCAGTTGAATCCACTTAAAAATGAATGCATTAATTATTGGAGGTACGGGATTTTTCGGAAAATCAATTTTAGATTCTTTTATCAAGGGATTATTGAAAAGATTTGGCGTATCCCAAATCACCATATTAGCGCGAAATATTGATTCATTTAAAAAATTAAATCCGGAATTAATCCATCCAGGGGTTGATTATTTGAAAGGAGACATTGCTAAAATGGATCATTTGCCCGAGTTTGACATAATCATTCATGCGGCTACTTCTACGAATTTAAAGAATTATACAGATCAGCCTGAAACTGAAAAAGACAATTTAGAACTTGGCGTAACTAATTTTTGCAAACTGATTAGCCGGTCTACGGTAAGTCCGAAAATTGTGTATTGTAGTTCTGGCGCGGTCTATGGAAAGCAAGCACTCCATGTGGAGAAAGTGGATGAAATGTGTCCATTTAATGATGATTTCAGGGGTTTTTCTCCCGAAAAATTAATTTATTTGAAAGGAAAGAGGTTTGCTGAAGTAGAAATTAGTCAATTGGGATCTATCCAAAACAAGCACGTTTCTATCGCGCGATGTTTTGCATTTTCAGGTAAATATGTCCCAAGAGACCTACATTATGCGTATGGAAATTTTATTGGATCGGCTGAAAAAGGCGAAAAAATAATGGTTAACGCCGAAGGTATCGTGTATAGAAGTTTTATGGAGGCGGATGATTTAGTAGAAAGTTTATTTGAAATTGCCTTACATTCAAACCCAAATTGTCCAATATTTAATGTAGGTTCGGACGTTCAAGTTTCATTATATGAACTAGCTCAAAATATTGCAGTTGATTATGGAGTGGAATATGAATTTAAGAACTTTGATGATTCTAAAATTATTGATCGATATGTCCCCAATGTGGATAAATTAAAAAAACTTTTAAGCGCACGTGTATGACTAAGAAAATTAGTATTGTGACACCTTGTTATAATGAAGAATTCAATGTTGAGCCTTTATATGAAAAGGTGAAAATTGAAATGGAAAAATTGTCAAATTATACGTATGAGCATATATTTATCGACAATTATTCTACAGACAACACGCTAGTGAAGCTAAAGAGCATAGCCAGTGTTGACAAGAATGTAAAAATCATCGTCAATGCTAGAAATTTCGGCCACATTAAATCACCTTATTATGGGATGTTGCAAGCTGATGGCGATGTGGTTATTAGTTTGGTTTCTGATTTGCAAGACCCACCGGAATTAATCCCTGATTTTATTAAAAAATGGGAGGAGGGCTATAAAATTGTGGTGGGCGTAAAAGAAAAAAGTGAAGAAAATATCATCATGTTTTCAATTCGTAAGTTGTTTTATAAAGTCATCGATCGAATTTCAGATACAAGCCAAATTCAAAATTTTACCGGCTTTGGATTATATGATAGGCAATTTATGGAGGTATTGAGAAACATCCAGGAACCTTATCCCTATTTCAGGGGACTAGTTTCTGAGTTGGGATTTTCAATTTGCCAATTGCCATATCTTCAACCCAAGCGATTAAAAGGGAATACAAAAAACAATTTTTTCACTTTGTATGATATGGCCATGTTAGGCTTTACGAGTCATTCAAAAGTTCCCTTGAGGATGTCTAGTTTTATAGGCTTCGTCGTGGCATTTTTATCGATATTAATTGCGACTATTTACCTGATTTATAAGATTTTATTTTGGGATAACTTCCAAGTAGGAATAGCCCCTTTGGTGATTGGGTTCTTCTTTTTTGGCGGAGTTCAATTGTTTTTTCTGGGGATCATTGGTGAATACATTTCAGCTATTTTAACTCAGGTTAAAAACAGGCCATTAGTGATAGAAAAAGAGCGGATTAATTTTTAAGTAACTATTCCACCGTAATAAAAGGTTCTACAATTTCAAACAAAGATAATAACTCCAACCACTTTTATACCAAAGGATTCTTCCTATCAATGGTAATTCGAGTATCCTGTTGCAACCTTTGGA
>JABMMK010000160.1 GCA_013205605.1 Cytophagales bacterium
AACATTTCGAATGGGGCCTTGGATGTGATCTTTGATCCCAATTCCAATCAGCTTGTAGAAAATACCTTAAGCTACAATTGGTCCTTAAAGTCTCACAATTTGACCTTCTTGGCAGGACACTCTTACCAAGATTTGAGAGATGAAAGCAAGACCATTTCTTTCCAGGGTTTTGTAAACAACAACATCGAGCCAAGATACCAAGATCAGACTAGCACGGTAACGCTCCCAACTGCTGTGAACACTGGGGCTGAACGAAATGAATTGCAATCCTATTTTGGCCGTATGAATTACGCATTTGCCAACAAGTACCTTGTGACTGCAACTTTTAGAGCTGATGGTTCCTCCAAGTTTGGTGCCAACAACAAGTATGGCTACTTCCCTTCCGTTGCTTTGGGATGGAACGTGACCAACGAAGGTTTTATGGCCAACTCTTTCTTCAATAACTTGAAGGTTCGTGCCAGCTACGGTGTAACAGGTAACCAGGAAATTCCTTCAAAAATTACCCTTGCAAGTTTCTCTGAAAACAGATTAGCAACAGGTGCAGGAAGTTTTAACACCTATCCTCTCGATCCGGCAGCAACTACGATTGACAAGTATCCTTACGGAATTACATATACGCGATTTGCCAACCCCGATTTGCAGTGGGAAGTATCTTCTCAGCTAGATTTTGGTGTTGACTTCTCCTTGTTTAACTTTAGATTGACAGGTACCTTGGATTATTTCAGCAAGGTGTCTTCCAACATTCTCTTGGAGGTTGTTCCAGCCGACCCTATTCAGCCAACCGCTACCTTCTGGAATAATATTCCAAACATGAAGATTGTGAACAACGGAATAGAATTGGCCTTGGATTACAAATCTGACCCAAAGGGTTCATTTACCTACAATGTGGGAGGTAACGTTACCTATATCCAAAACAAAGTAGTTGATTCTCCTTATGCTGTTTTGGTGACGGGTTCTGCTGTGGGTTCTGGACAGACCGGTGCTACGATCAACGGATACATCAACAACGAGCCTATTGGAGCCTTTTACATGTACGAGTTTGAAGGAGTGAAGGATGGTATCAGTGTGTACAAGGATACAAATAAGGATGGCAAGGTGTTGGACAATGACCGAGCTGTAGTTGGTAGTGCGATACCAAAATTAATCTATGGTTTCTATACCAACTTCAACTACAAAAATTTCCAGTTGGGCTTAAACTTTAATGGAATGTTTGGAAGCAAGGTGTTTAACCATACAAACATGACTTTATTTCCTAAGGCGTTATTGGCTCAGTCTAACAATACTACAAACTTTGCAGTGCAGTACCCTACCGAAACCTTAGCTAACGCTAACATTGTATCTACCCGTTACCTAGAGGATGGATCTTTCCTGCGCTTGAATAACGCCACTCTTGCGTACAACGTACAGTCAAGTAAAGTAGGCTTAGGTAAAGCATTTCAGAACATTCAATTCTCTGTGACTGGTCAAAATCTATTTGTTTTGACAGACTATTCTGGATTTGATCCGGAAGTAAATACGGGTTCAACTTCTGGTGGTATTCAAACATTCGGTATCGACCGATTTACTTACCCTAAGGCTAGAACTTTCTTGATTGGTCTAAACCTAACATTCTAATTACAATTCAAGATTTATAAAATCGAAAAAAAATGAAAAAATTACTAGTATTTAAATTGTTGCCGTTAACTGTATTCTTCTTCGCATTTTTCGGGTGTACAACGCTAGAAGAAAATGTCCTTGACGAATCCCTAACGGGTTCAGGTCAGGCGGAAGTAGTAAGTGGTTCAATTGGTCCGGTATACGGCTTTTTGAGAGGTGCGATTTGGTTACACACAGCAAATTTCGGTCTTCAGGAAATTGCTTCTGACGAAGCAATCCTTCCTTACCGAGGCGGAAGAGACTGGTATGATGGTGGTAAGTTCATTGCTGTACACCAGCACCTAACTTCTCCAGGTAATAGCTTGGTAGGTGATACTTGGACCTATATGACACTAGGTTTGTCTCGTGCCTTGACTGCAGAAGAGCGATTGAAATTGGAAGTTAAAAAAGGCAATACTGCTGCTCAAGATGGAGTTCACGAGATGGTTGCCATGAAGGCATACATCAACATGATGATTCTTGACAACTGGGGCTTGGTATTTAAGAAAAATGCTACCAACGATAAGTCTGAAATTTTGAGAGGACAGGAAGCAATTACCTACCTCGAAACGGAATTGCTTTCCGTAAGAGACCTTATTAAAAGCGATAAAGGCGCTGGTCGATTAAACCAGTTTTCCGTGAAAGCACTATTGGCAAGGTTATACCTGAATGCTGCAGTTTATCGTGCTCCTTATGGAACTCCTGTCTTCAAAAAAGAAGATATGGATAGCGTGATCAAGTACACCAACGAAATCATCGCTGGTCCTTATGCGCTTTCTCCAGAGTATTTTGACATTTTTGGAGACAACAACAGTACCAACCGCGAGCTTATCTTCGCGATGGATCAGCGCGGTGTATTGCAGACGGAGCACCAAAGATGGCAGTACTGGTCCATCTCGGGCGACTTGGTTCCACGACCTGAATTTCCAAATACCCGTGGTACTGATGCGGCAGCGATGACCACAGATTTCTACCAAACTTGGGTAGATGCTTACGGTTCAGTAGATCCAGCGGTGGCAGATGCTCGTTTTAGCATGAAACAAACGATGGTTCCTGCAAACCTACAGGACCTGAAAGGTATTACTCCTGCAAACGACGTGAACCAATACTACTGCGTGGATGCCAAGTCTTTTCAAATTGACAGAGGTATCATTCGTGGAGTTCTTTGGGGACCAAGAAAAGATGCAGGTGGAAAAATCATCTTGTGTCCTGATGGCAAAGTAAGAATCTATCCAGTGATCAATGCAAGAACCAGCGGTGCCAACAGAACTTATGTGAACCACAATTTGCAGGTTGATTTCACAGAGCAAGGAAGTTTGCACAACACAGGTTACAGATTCTCGAAGTATCAATTCAGCAGCACAGGTCAAGATTGCTGTTCTTTCAGTAGTGTTGACTTGGTGTTGATCCGTTTGGGTGAAATTTACCTAATGCGTGCTGAAGCTAAATTGAGAAATGGAGACAATGCAGGTGCCTTGGCTGATGTCAATACCTTGAGAACTTCAAGATCTGCCAGAGCAAGTCAGCGTCCAGCTGCTTTGACTACACTAACGACAGATATCTTGTTTAGAGAATCAGGTTTTGAATTGTATTGGGAAGCGTTCAGAAGAAACTACCAGATCCGTTTTGGCAAGTTCGAAAAAACGTGGACCGGTAAAACAAGCACAGATCTTAACAAGCGTTTGTTCCCTATTCCTCAGAGAGCTATCGACGGTTCTTCTAATGAAAAAGGATATCTAGTTCAAAACCCAGGATATTAATTAATAACCACCTACTGTAACGTATAGAAAACTTTAATTTTTACCAAAAAAAACCGATCGGCTTTGTCGATTGGTTTTTTTATGCCCTTCTTTTAATCTCGTTAATTAGTTTATTTTTTACTTGGGTTGAGAATTGGATTCGCTCGTTCAAACTTGTTTCCTTCAAAAGACACCTTGTACGTGGATTTGAATAGCTTGGACGGGAGGTAATAATCGGTGGAGATGACCTGGGCTCCTGAGGATTTTGCTTTTTCAAACTGGGTGTAATCTTCAGTGCGCGCCTCTTCCGTGCCCGAGTCGGATCGGGTACGTATCATATAGCCCTTTCGAACCAATTCTTGAATGTAGGCTTCGTTTTTCACAGGATCGTTAATTATGCGGAATCCAGCTTCTGGGTTACCCTCCTTGAGGTTGACGAAAAATACGGCATTGGCTAAGCCTGGTTTTTTAGTTAAATAGGTTCTAATTTTTTCTTCACTTTCGTCCAATACAAACAAGAATTTACCCCTTGCTTGGTCTAGGGATGGCCAGTTACCGTTAAGGGCACCTTGCTCCAAGGAGGCAAAGCTTCCCTTTACTTGATCTGGGATGAGTAGCTTTTCCAAGCCGAGGTGTGTTCTGATTTCCAAGTCAATGCTGTCCAAGGCCGTCGCAGTGAAGGGAAGTGGACGAACCGTATTGGGGATGGGAGCATCCTTCGCATTGACCAGAATAAAGATGGGGTGGTGGTCCGGGTGTGCATTGCTCCACTTTTTGAGTGCCTGAAGGGCCTCTGCAAAAACGAGGTAATGCGACTGAAAATCAATGTCTTGCACATGGAACATTTTGAGACCTGGTAGAGCCAACTTGTTTTCTAGGTCAAACGTGAAGTTGGGGTTTCCTCCTTTTTTGATTATTTCTATCCCTTTAGGTCGCGTATATCGGCCGCCTTGAGGGTCGTGAAAAACATCAAGTTCCAAGTTTCTCAAACCCATGTCCAATTGTTTTTCAAGTGGCGCATGCTCGTATTCAAGTCCTTGGGCAGTATTGGCATTCATGCCACGGAGGTAAGTAAGAATCTCGGGTGCGATGGCACTTTTGTAGCTATTATGGCTACCAATGATTTGCGTTTGGTTGAGCTTTTGCGCTAGCATGGGAAAGCACAACAGGAAGGAAAGAGCGAGTAAAATTATGTTTTTCATGACCAAGAGTTTAAGTTTTCAATTTCTCATTAATTCGTGTGAACGGGATTAAAATTACATAATCAAAGTGTTATGATACCGTGTTTAGCCGATAACATTATTCTTTTGTTAACTCTTGATTTAAGTAGCTTAAGCTTACTAATTGCCAGTAGATTTGGGAATGAAACTTCTCAAAAAACTTCTATTCTTCGTTGGTGTTCTTGCCTCTTTTAGTGGGTATGCACAAAGCAAAGCTGCATTTGCGGCTCATTCGCACAACGACGACCTTCAGCCAGAGTTCCCTTTTGGGATGCATTTAGTGCAGGCTGTGCCTCAATAGAAGTATATGTGATTTTGCAGGATGGAGGGCAATTCAAAGGATACTATCCACCATTAATCTTTCCTAAATCTTAAAATACGGGAGTTCCTGCTGCAACATTCCACCTATTAAGGGAGCATTTAAAAAGACTTTACATTTTGTAAGGTCTTTTTTGTTTTTATAGGTCAAACAATTTCCGTTTTCTTTACAGACCCAAGCTCCTTTGATAAGAAAAACCTATTTTCTTATCAAACACAAAATTTCATTTCTTTATAAATTGGCAATTAATTATATATATATTTACATCAAATTATAATAAACACACAACGTTAAATTATAATAAACGCACGGAGAGATAATATAACTAATGCACAATGACTACACCCGCAGAAAAATTAGCAGAATCTCTAAAAGTTCTCCGAGTAATACAAGGCAAAGGTATTATAGCTATTAAGTCGGAAGATTTAAGTAGAACCCATAAAGACCGTCTTATCGCAAATGGTTTCATAAAAGAAGTTATTAGAGGTTGGTACATTGCTGTGAATCCTGAAGAAAGCAAAGGGAATAGCACATCTTGGGTCACTTCCTATTGGGGATTTTGCTCAAGGTTCTTGGAAGACCGATATGATGATAATTATTGTGTTTCAGCAGAACAGTCCTTATTACTGCATTCAGGGAATGAGGTTGTTCCAAATCAGATGATTATTAGGTCGGTAAAGGGTAAAAACAATAACAGCCCTTTATTATTTAACACTTCTTTATTCTGTATGAAATCTCCATTATCAGAATTAGAAAGTGTAGAAGTTAAAAATGGGTTACGAATATTAAACTTACCATCTTCAATTATTTATTGTTCTCCTTCCATTTTTGTTAGCAATCCAATTGATGTAAGAACGGCGTTAAGTATGATACATGATGCTTCTGAAATAGTAGGTTTGTTGTTAGATGGTGGACATAGTTTGAAAGCCGGAAGAATAGTGGGAGCATTTAGAAATATAGGGAATTCTAAAATAGCGGATGAGATTTTGAAGACGATGAAGTCAGCAGGTTACGACGTCCGTGAAACAGATCCATTTGAACAAATGACTCCAATACCATTATCTTCAAGAGAACGTTCCCCATATTGCAATAGAATCCGTTTAATGTGGTTTGAAATGCGGGATGTAGTAATTAAAGTGTTTCCAAAACCATCAGATATTAATTTTATTGACAAAGCTACTTTTCTAAAAAATATGGATGAAATCTATGTTACGGATGCATACCACTCTTTGTCCATTGAAAAATACAAAGTTACTCCCGAACTGATTGAAAGGGTTAAAAGTGGGAAATGGAATTTAGGAGATAATGAAGAAGATAAAAAACATAGAGATGCTATGGCTGCAAGAGGGTATTGGCTTGCTTTTAATCGTGTAAAAGACAGTATTGAAAAAATTATTGATGGCGGTGATTTAAGTAAGATACTTTCGGAAGAACATAGCGATTGGTTTAGAGAGTTATTTTCACCAAGTGTAACATCAGGTATTTTAAAGCCATCTGATTTAGCAGGGTATAGAAGACATCAAGTTTATATTGGACAATCACAACACGTCCCGGTAAATGTTGATGCTGTAAGAGATGTAATGCCCATTTTATTTGAATTAATATCAGAAGAACCGGAAGCATCAGTTAGAGCAGTGTTAGGACATTTCGTATTTGTTTATATTCACCCTTATATGGATGGTAACGGGAGAATGGGTAGGTTCTTAATGAATGCACTATTGGCTTCGGGAGGTTATAAATGGATGGTAATACCTGTTCAAAAAAGAGATGATTATATGAACTCTCTTGAAATTGCAAGTGTCCAACAGAATATAGAGCCCTTTGCGAAATTCATCGGAGATTTGGTAAAATTAACAATGGCCGGTAAACCTGCCGCGGAGTTATAAAGACCTTATTGTAAAAGAATTCAAATTTTTCTATAAAAAATTAAATAGTAAAAGGTGAAAGTAATAAAATTAAAAAACGCTAAGATATATTAGGACGTTATATCGTTGTTTTTCTGATAGTTAAAAATTCATAAAGATAATTCTGGCTTCAGCTTCTGTCAATAAGGGGAGCACAAATCAAAAAGAGGTCATTTCGACCTCTTTTTTTGTTTAAAAACCATCATATCTTTTTGTAAAGAGACATTTTTTGTGGCTGCATCTTTTTCATTTTCAATACCTCATTTTTCATAAAAGAAGTGTGCTTTTGATTAAATTTGTCAAAAAACAAGGGAAAATGAAACGAGTAAGATTTTTGTTCATGATAATTTTTCAATGTTTGATTTTCTCAATCACAAAAGCTCAGACTAACGTAACCATTTCAGGAATTGTAAAAGACAAAAACACCAAAGCTAATTTGCCTTATGTAAATGTAGTATTGAAAACCGAAAAGGACAGTAGTTTTATAAGTGGTACCGTTTCCAACGAAGAAGGACGTTTTTCAATATCAAAGATAAAATCAGGCAACTATTATTTAGAAGTTTCTTACATAGGCTACAAAACAACAAAAAAGACACTTTTTATCGGTAATCTATCCGAATACCTTGATATAAAAACCATTGAGATAGAAGAAAAAACCACTGAATTACAAGAGGTTCTTGTAATCGGAAAAACAGCCGGAATAAGTGAGGAAATGGACAAAAAAACATTTTCTTTAACAGATAATATTAGTCAAAATGGTGGTTCTGTACTTCAAGCAATGCAAAATTTGCCAAGCGTAACCGTGCAAGACGGAAAAGTCCAGTTAAGGGGAAATGATAAAGTAACCGTAATAATTGATGGTAAACAAACAGCATTAACAGGTTTTGGCAACCAAACCGGATTAGATAATATTCCCGCATCAGCCATTGAAAAAATTGAAATTATCAACAATCCGTCTGCCAAATATGATGCCAACGGGAACGCAGGAATTATTAACATCATTTACAAAAAGAATAAGAAAGAAGGGTTTAATGGAAAGGTAGGTTTCACAACAGGTTTAGGGTCACTATGGGAGCGAAAGGAAAATTTACCGACGATAAGACCGCAATACACTTTTACACCCAAAATAAATCCAAGTGTATCGCTTAATTACAAGAAAAGCAATGTAAATGTATTTTTTCAAGGCGATTATTTATATACCGAAACGCTGAACAAAAACGAATTTGTAACAAGAAAATATGACACAGGTGAAGTCAGAAATTCGCAACTTAAACGGAATAGAGATACACATTTTACAACAATCAAATCGGGAGTTGATTATGCCATCAATGATCAAAATTCATTGACTATTTCAGGTCTTTTTGGGAGCGAAAAAATTATTGACCGTGGAGACCAACCCTTTTTTAATCGCGATTTTTCAGAACGAAAAAGACTTTGGCAGTTTTTAGAAGACGAATTAAAAACGACCATAATGGCAACCGCAAATTATCAGCACAAATTTATAGAAGCGGGACATTTGTTAAATGTTGGCTTCAATTATACATTTCATCGAGAAGATGAAAAATACTTTTATGACAATTATTTGCCAACCTCCACAGGAACGGATGCGTTTAAGTTATTGTCAGACGAGCAGGTGTATGATTTAAATTTTGACTATATAAAACCGCTTAAATACGGTCGAATAGAAACAGGAATAAAATTTCGTAATAGAAACATTCCAACCAACATGCAATTTATTCCAGGTGTAAATTCTGTTTTAGACATCAATGCAGGGGGTTGGGCAACTTACAAAGAATTAATTCCAGCGGTTTATGGCAACTACATTTTTGAAAACAAACTATGGGAAGCCGAAATAGGATTACGAGTGGAATATGTGAAAATACAGTATGATGTAAACCCTAACCATAATGTTTATAAAAGTGATGTGTATAATTACACACAGCCTTTCCCAAATTTGCGTTTGGGATACAAATTAGATAACAACAATAAAATTTCTTTTTTCTACAACCGAAGAGTTGACCGACCTAATGAAGTCGATATTCGAATATTCCCCAAATATGATGACGCAGAAATAATTAAGGTTGGGAATCCTGCATTGCGCCCACAATTTACAAATTCAATAGAATTGGGCTATAAAAAAAGTTGGGATAAAGGCAGTTTATACAACGCCATTTACCATCGATTTGCCGATGGAACGATCACACGAATTTCAAGCACCGTTCCACCAAGCAATTTAATTTATGCCGTATTTCAAAACGCAGATAAAAGCTACAATACGGGGGTTGAGATGGTTTTGGAGCAAGAAATTTCCAAATTATATTCATTTAATATTAATTTAAATGGATACAGAAATCAGATTGATGCATTTACAGTTGAAAACAAATACCCTACAACCAATACATTTTCAGCGGACAAACAAGAGATGTATTCAGGTAACATAAAAATGAATAATACATTTCATTTTCCTAACAATATTGACGCACAAATAACGGCCATCTATTTAGCCCCAGATATTATTCCACAAGGCAAAATAAAATCAAGGTTTTCGTTAGATGTTGGACTAAAAAAAGCAGTGCAAAATGGAAAAGGGGAATTGTTTTTTAATGCAACAGACTTGCTAAACACAATGGTAATTAAAAAAGAAATCCAAGGTCAAGGATTTTATTATACGAGTGATGACTATTATGAAACCCAAGTAATAAGACTTGGATATAGTTATAAATTTTAATGAAATGACAGCGTCACAAAACGTATTCTAACCTTTCAATTTCCTGAAAGACGCGAGCTCAAACATTGAAAACGGCTGCAACATTCCACCTATTAAGGGAGCAAAAAGGGAAGCCGATCAGTAATGATCGGCTTTTTCGTTGTATTTCTATTTGATTGAAGGTTTAAAAATTCATAGTATATTTGATTATGCTAAAATTAGATAGGACATATAGCACTTCTGGAAACCTTTTTGAAATGAAGGAAGAGGTTATACCTTATTTAGGAATGAGAAAGGAAGAAATTGCTAAGGTTTTTGCCTATTTAAATAGTGTTTCTTTTAATTATACTTTAGGGCATCCTCCTAAAATGGACAAATCAATTTTTTCAATGCGCAAAAATTAGCTATGGGGAATATTTTTAATCCAGATTTTCAAGAATTTTTATTGGCTCTGAATAAAAATGAAGTCAATTATGTTCTAGTTGGAGGATATTCAGTTATCTATCATGGATTCCCTAAAGACTTAAATGATTTGGAAAATCTTTCCAAAATATAAAGACTGTTTTGAAGGAATTAATTGCAACATTCCCCCCTTTAAGGGAGCAACTTGAAAAAAGAGGTCATTTCGACCTTTTTTTTGTTTAAAAACCATCACAACTTTCTGTAATGGGAAATTTTTGTGGCTGCATCTATTTTACCTGATTTGATTTCTCATTCATCACATCAGTAGAATTAAAGACATCGATAAGCAAATTAATATTTGGTAAAAATTGGAAGTTTAAAATAAACGATTATATTGGAGCACAATTATTTCTTAAATCATAAATAATTATGTCAAACAATAGAGGTGTTGCCTACATTAAACCTGGGGTAGTTCAGGTACAAAATATTGACTTTCCCAAATTGGAACTTGGAAAAAGAAAGTGCAATCATGGTGTAATTTTAAAAGTAATCTCTACCAACATTTGTGGAAGTGACCAACACATGGTACGTGGCAGAACTACGGCACCTGAAGGCTTGGTACTTGGCCATGAAATTACCGGACAGGTAATAGAGGCCGGCAGCGATGTAGAATATATTCATGTAGGGGACATTGTTTCTGTGCCCTTTAACATTGCCTGTGGGCGATGTCGCAATTGCAAGGAAGGTAAAACTGGGATTTGTCTGAACGTAAATCCTGCAAGGCCTGGAGCTGCCTACGGATATGTGGACATGGGAGGATGGGTTGGCGGACAGGCTGATTATGTAATGGTTCCTTATGCAGATTTCAACCTTTTGAAGTTTCCGGATAATGACCAGGCAATGGCCAAAATAAGGGATTTGACTTTATTGTCTGATATTTTTCCAACTGGTTACCATGGAGCGGTTACCGCAGGTGTGGGGCCGGGTTCGGTGGTTTATATTGCAGGAGCTGGGCCCGTTGGCTTGGCTAGCGCAGCCTCCTGTCATTTGCTGGGCGCAGCAGTAGTCATTGTTGGCGATATGATTCCTGAAAGGCTGGCCCAGGCTAAAAGCTTTGGGTGCGAAACCATCGATTTGAGATCCGATGCGAGCCTTGCTGACCAGATTGCACAAATTGTTGGGATTCCTGAGGTAGATGCAGCCGTGGATTGCGTAGGTTTTGAAGCTAGAGGGCATGGACATGATTGTGGACATGAACACCCTGCAACGGTATTAAATGCAGCAATGGAAATCACCAAAGCCGGCGGATCAATTGGAATTCCCGGTTTGTATGTCACCGGTGATCCCGGTGCTGTGGATGAAGCCGCCAAATTAGGAAACCTGCGTATCAGAATCGGGCTGGGTTGGGCAAAGTCACATTCGTTTCATACGGGACAATGCCCAGTAATGAAATATCACCGCCAGTTGATGCAGGCTATTTTTTATGATAAAATTCAAATTGCAAAAGCGGTAAATGTAGAGGTAATATCTCTGACAGACGCTCCAAGAGGATACCAGGATTTTGACAAAGGAGCAGCAAAGAAATATGTGCTTGATCCTCACGGAATGATTGTTTAATTTTTAACTGTTGGGTACCAGACATTTTTCGGATTTTAATATTTAAATCCTTTTCAGATACGTTAAGGATGCTTTTGAAAAACAACCTTATTGGAATAATTGCCTGCGGAGGCAATAGCGACCGAATGGGTACCGATAAAAGCCTGCTGGTTTATCATGATAAAC
>JABMMK010000161.1 GCA_013205605.1 Cytophagales bacterium
GATCGTGGTGATTTCCAGTGGACATCTGATTTGATATTTACAAAAAACAAAGAAGAAATTGTTTCTTTAGCGAATGGAAAGGTGGATGATATTGGAGCGGGTCGATTTATAGGCCAACCTTTATCTGTTTTCTTTGATTATAAGAAAATAGGTATTTGGCAAACTACTGAGCGTGACCAGGCTTTAGCTTTTGGAGATCGTGTAGGTCAAATTAAAGTAGAAGATTTTAATAATGATGGTAAAATTAATGCAGACGATCGCCAAATTTTAGGATCAGCTGTGCCAAGTTTTGCAGCTGGTTTAACCAATCGTTTTAGCTACAAAGGTTTTGATTTGTCAATCTTTATTTTTACCCGGGTAGGTCAGTTGATACGTTCTCGTTTTCATGATAACGTAAACCAATTAGCAGGTCGTTACAATAATTTATCTTTGAATTTTTGGACACCTAATAACCCAACAAATGAATTCCCTCAACCGGTTGTAACTCAGGAATTCCCGAAAAATGGATCATCATTAACCTATTTTGATGGAACTTTTTTCAAAATAAGGAATATCAATATTGGGTATAACCTTCCTGATAAAGTGGCAAAGAAATTGAAAATGGAAAGTATTCGGGTATTTGCTTCTATTCAGCAGCCGTTAATTTTGTCTGAATATCGTCAGAAATACAAAGGTATTGATCCTGAAACATTTGTTGACGGTGAGCAAGGAGTTGGCGGTGGAGAGGTGAATACGAATATTTCGCCTGCCACATCGATTACCACTTTTGGTTTAAATCTTAAATTTTAATTAAATATTTTTAAAAATATGAAAAATGTATTTAAAAGAAAGATATTCTCTTTCATCGCAAATTTAGGGGCTGTTCTTATATTAATCATTGGCACTCAATCATGTAATGACTTGTTGACTGAAAATGTTGTTTCAAACATTGGAAATGATTATATAAATACTGCTAAAGGATTAAATGATGCAGTTAATGCAGCATATTCTACGAATCGCTCATGGTATGGTACTGAGCGTGGCTTTAATCTTTCCATTTTTGGAACCGATTCTTTCACAAACGGAGCGGATGGTAGTTGGAAGTTTATGAATACCTACACAACTGATTTTGATACACGTAATGGTAGTATTTCTGAATTGTGGAATGATTTTTATTTAGGCATCAATACATGTAACGCTATATTAGAACGATCTGCAAAAGTTACGGGATTATCTGATGCTATTAAAAAACAACGTGTTGCAGAGGCTAAATTTATTCGTGCGCACCATTATTTTATTTTAACTCAATTATTTGGTGGTGTTGATTTACGTTTGACTGAAACTGTCGCTCCTACTAAGGATGTTAAAAGATCAACCGTGGCTGCTCAATATGCTCAAATCATTAAAGATTTAAGTGAAGCCATACCAGATCTTGAGGCAAAAGCGAAATCAGCTGATTATGGTCGGGTAACTCGTCCAGCTGCTGAACATTTATTAGGTAAGGTTTATTTAACTAAGGCCACCTCCTCAGCAAAAGCAGGGGATGATTACGCCAAGGCAATTGCTAACTTAAAAAGTGTTATTGCTAATTATGGAATTACATTATTGCCTAATTTTGGTGATATACATAAGCAAGGTAATGAAATGAATAACGAGGTTATTTGGTCTATTCAATACACAAGAGATCCCTTAACGAATGCAGGAGGTAATAATGCACACGTATTCTTCTTAATGGAATATGATGTTTTGCCAGGCATGCAACGTGATACGGAAAATGGTCGTCCATTTAAACGGTATAAGCCAACTAATTATACCATTGACATGGTTTTCAATAATCGTGAAAATGATAGCCGGTATAAAAAGTCTTTTAAAGACACATATTATTCAAATAAGCCTGGAACGTATAATACAAGTTTTGATATAACGAAAAAGACAGTCACGTTTGCTACGGGAGATACGGCTATTTATTTACCAGGTTTTGAAATGTCTGTGGAAGAAAGAGCTAAGAAAAAGTATCAGGTTTTGGTTCCTTCTCGATATGATGAACGAATTTATCTTGCTTTGTCTAAGCATATCGATGGTGGACGTATTGATCGTACTCAATTCGAAGGGGGACGTGATTTTATCGCCTTTCGTTTAGCCGATACCTATTTAATGTTAGCTGAAGCTCAATATTTTTCAAATTTGAAAGCTGATGCGGTTGCCACATATAATGTTATTCGCAAGCGTGCTGCTTGGCCAGGAAAAGAAGCCAATATGTTGATTACTGAAGGTGACCTTACCATCGATTTTGTGATGGATGAGCGAGAGCGTGAATTATTGGGTGAGCAATCTCGTTGGTTAGATTTAGCTCGTTGGGGTAATCTTATTGAGCGTGTGAAAAAATTCAATCCACAAGGAGCTGCCTTTATTAAGTCTCATCATGTCTTGAGACCAATTCCTCAATTACAGATTGACAGAGTTACTGGCAATGCCGCTAGTTTCCCTCAAAATCCAGGTTATTAATTCTATTTAATTTGTTATTTTTGTAAAATTCCGAAGGTATTTACCTTCGGAATTTTTATTAAACCTATATTCTTATGAAAAAAATAATTCTATTTATTACTTTATTGTCTTTTGGAGCTGCTGCTCAAAATCAATCGGTTTCCTTTAAAAAGAATGATGCTGAGAAAAAAATTGATGTAATCATAGGAGGTAAATATTTTACTTCTTATTTCTATCCAGGGGAATCAGTCCTTAAAAAAGCTGTTTTGTTTCCCATCTTGTCTGCTAAAGGAACTACCATTACAAGAGGTTATCCTATTTCACCTAGGGCAGGGGAGCGAACAGATCATCCACACCACGTAGGAATGTGGTTAAATTATGAAGATGTTAATGGTTTTGACTATTGGAATAATTCTACAGCAATCATAAAATCCATGCAGTCTCGCAAAATGGGTACTATTTTTCATGATGCTATAGTATCATCAAAGTCGAATAAAAGTAGTGGTGAGTTGGTGGCAACGGCCACTTGGGTTGATGATGACGGAAAAGGCCAAAAAGTATTGAGCGAAAAAACTACGTATGTATTTTCTGGAACAGCAGATACAAGAACGGTTGACCGTATTACTACATTAACAGCTATTAGTGATTTAGTTGTGTTTAAAGATGTGAAAGATGGCATGTTTGCGATTCGTTTGGCACGCCAATTAGAAATTCCAACCAATAAGCCAGATGTATTTACAGATGCAAGTGGAGTTGAAACGAAAGTTCCTGTTTTAGATAATACTGGCGTGTCTGGAGATTATATTTCGAGTGAAGGAATTAAAGGAGAGGCCGTTTGGAGCACTCGTGCTACTTGGATGAATTTAACAGGTGTGATGGATAATCACCCAATTAATGTGGCGATTTTTGATCATCCTTCAAATGTGAGCTATCCAAGTTATTGGCACGCTCGTGGATATGGATTATTTGCTGTCAATCCTTTAGGCGCCAAAGTATTCAGTAATGGAAAAGACGTGCGTAATTTAACCTTGAAAAAAGGTGAATCCGTTACTTTTCGTTACAGAACTTTAATTGCAGATAAAAATATGACTAAATCTGAGTTAAACCTTATGCAAAGCAAATTTGCCAAAGAGGTTAAATAATATCGTTATTAGAGAAATTTGTGTATTTTTGTGATACAATCGGGGGCCTTAGGGCCCCTATTTCTTTCAATTTATGAAGTTACAATTTTTGGGTGCAGCTAAGCAAGTGACAGGTTCTATGTACTTGCTTGAGCTTGAAGATGGATATAAAATATTAATTGACTGCGGTACCGACATGGAACGCGAAATTGATTTTGAAACACCCATAGTAAATAAATCCTTTTTTCCTTTTGATGCATCGTTAATTAACTTGGTTGTTTTAACTCATGCACATATAGATCACTCTGGTAATATTCCGATGCTTTTTCGTGAAGGGTATGAAGGGCAGGTATTATGCACACCGCCAACTGCAGATTTAACAGAATTATTGCTTTTTGATTCAGCTAATTTACATTTAAGAAGGTTGAAAGCAGCGCAGGGAGAAAGCAATAAGAAGCATAAGCAAATGGACCGACTCCTACGTAAAGGGGATATGTACTTGCAAAAAGATGTAGAAAATTCCCTTGAGAATTTTGTTACCTTACAATTCAATAAAAAATTTACGATTAAGCCTGGATTAGAAATAACCTTTTTTCCAGCTGGACATTTATTGGGTGCCGCTCATCTATACTTCTCCATTACTGAGGGAGCAGAAATTAAGACTCTTGGATTTAGTGGGGATATTGGTCGAAATAATTATCCATTGCACATTGATCCACAAATTCTTCCTCCAGTGGATTACCTTATTTGTGAAAGTACCTACGGAAATCGGATTCATGAAGATAAAGTAAGCCCCATGGATGCCATGGAAGCTATAATTAAGGAAACATGCATCGATAAGCCTGGTCGTTTAGTCATACCCGCTTTTTCAGTGGGCCGAACGCAAGCTGTATTGTTTACTTTAAATCGATTGATCGAAGAACGAAATTTTCCTGCCATACGAGTTTTTACGGATAGTCCCATGGGCAGAAGTAGTACCAAAATATATGCTAAATACCTCTCTTATTTAAATTCTGAGGCTAGATCTTTTCAAAAAGAGTATGATGAATTATTTGACTTTGATAATTTAGTTTACCTTCAATCAGAAAAAGAATCGAATGCTATTCAAAATTACCATGAGCCTTGTGTGATCATTTCATCTTCTGGAATGATTACTGGGGGCCGAGTAGAAAAGCATATTGCCGATAACATTAGTAATTCCTATGCGACTATTTTGTTGATTGGTTATTCTGCTGAAGGTACTTTAGGCCGACAATTACTGGCTGGTTCTGAGACGATTAAAGTGAAAGATCGCGAGTATAAAGTAAATGCTAGAATACGGAAGATTGATGTATTTTCTGGCCATGCAGACCAATTAGGACTTTTGTCTTTTATCAAAAATCAACAAATTGATAAATTAAAGAAAGTGTTTTTAACCCATGGGGAAGAAGAAAGTATGTTGGAATTTAGTCAAGAGATTCAAAAAATTGGCTTCAAAGAAGTTATTTTACCCGCTAAGAATGAAACATATCTACTTTAATCTTTATTTTTGCTTAATATAAAATTAGAATTATGAGGACATTGCTAGAATTTGAAAAGCCGATTGCCGAGTTAGAAGATAAGTTAATTGAAATGCGCAAATTGGCTATTGAAAACAATGTAGATGTTTCTGAAGCTGTAGTCTCTCTGACTGAAAAAATATTGGAACTTAAAAAAGAAACATTTTCTAATTTAACTCGCTGGCAACGGGTTCAATTATCCCGCCACCCTGAACGTCCTTATACTTTTGATTACATAGAAAAAATTTGTTCTGAGTTTATCGAAATTCATGGAGATAGGTCTGTAGCTGATGATAAGGCGATGGTTGGTGGTTTTGGTAACATTGATGGTGAATTTTCGGTCATGTTTATAGGCCAACAAAAAGGTCGGAATACAAAAGAAAGGCAATATCGAAATTTTGGTATGCCTAATCCTGAAGGTTATCGAAAAGCCCTTAGGCTGATGAAGATGGCTGAAAAATTCAATAAACCTATCGTCTGTTTAATTGACACGCCGGGTGCTTTTCCAGGAATTGAGGCAGAAGAAAGGGGTCAGGGGGAAGCTATTGCTAGAAACATTCGGGATATGTTTATGCTAAAAGTCCCAGTTATTTGTATTATCATAGGTGAGGGAGCTTCTGGTGGTGCTTTGGGGATTGCTGTGGGTGACCGTGTTTTAATGATGGAAAATACCTGGTATTCAGTGATTTCACCCGAATCCTGTTCTTCTATTCTTTGGAGAAGTTGGGATTATAAGGAACAAGCCGCCGAAGCTTTGAAGTTAACAGCGGATGATATGCTTAAAAACGGGTTAATTGACGGAATTATTTCTGAACCTTTAGGAGGAGCTCATTTAGCACCTGATGTGGCAGCTCAAAACATAAAAAAGGTAATCATATCTGAACTCAAAGTTTTGAATGCAATGTCTAGCTCTGAAAGGATTGATGCGAGAATTGACAAATTCAGTAAAATGGGCGTAGTTAAGGAGTAATATGAAATCTATAAATGCCCTTTTATTTGATTTAGGTAATGTCTTATTGCCTATTGATTTATCGCTTACTTATCAGGCATTTAGTCAATTATCTACTTCTTTTAATTCGCTTGAAATCCAGGATAAAATAATCAATGAAGGTTTATGGTTAGGATATGAAGCTGGTTTGCAGAATGATGATGAGTTCAGGGATCTATTAAGAGATAAATTGAACTTGAATTGCTCTAATGTAGCATTTGATCAAGCTTTTTCCACATTATTATTAGATTTCCCTGCTAATGTGTATTCTTTATTACACGAATTAACGTCTAATTTCGATCTGTATTTGTTATCTAATACAAGCATAATACATGCTCGGATATTTTTGAATAATCAGTTGGGTCCTAAGGGTGAAAATTTATTTGGGCTATTTAAGAAAGCGCATTTTTCATATGAGATGGGATTAGTTAAGCCTAATCCATTAATCTATCAGCAAGTATTAAAGGAAAATAATTTAAAAGCAGAGGAAATAGTGTTTTTTGATGATAATGCTGCTAATATTGAATCAGCAATTACATTAGGTATTGATTCTATTTTGATCGATCCAACAACATCTTTTTCTCAGATTTCTGCTAAAATCAATGAACTATGTTAATATCTAGTCCCATTTTCGATTTTGTATTTAAAATTTCTGGTTGGTCTTTAGAAGGCAAATATCCTGCCGACCTTAAAAAAAGTATTGTAATTGTAGCGCCACATGCTTCATGGATTGACTTTCCAGTAGGTTTGGGTGCTCGTTCAATGATGAATATTCCTATCTTTTTTTGGGGTAAAAAAGAGTTGTTTGACGGGGCTTTTGGTTGGATGTTTCGTTGGCTCGGAGGTTATCCCGTTGACCGTAAAACTAAATCTAATCTAGTGGATTCGATCGTCGACATCTACGCAGAAAAGGAATCATTTGTGGCCGTTTTAGCGCCTGAAGGTACTCGAAAAGATGTGCAAGAATTACGTACCGGTTTTTATCATATATCTTTAAAAGCTAATTTGCCTATTATTATGATTGGATTTGATTATGTTAATAAAGTCATTAAAACTAGAGATCCCTTTTATCCTTCTGGAGAATTTAATGTGGACAAAAAAGTGATAGCTGAATTTTTCTCCACGATTCCAGGAATGCAAAAATCTTGGATTAAAAATTATTTAGATTGATTTTTAGCGTATAATACTATTTTTTCCGCGGCCAATTTTGATGCCCCTGATGGGCCAATTAGTTTATTTAAATTTTCGTAGTCGGCTTTCTGATTTTTATATTCAAAGGATGTTTTGTCCAGTAATTTCAGTAGCCATGCCTGTATATTTTTGCTATTGAATTCAGATTGAATCAGTTCCGGCACTGCTTTCTTATTTAGAATAATATTCACTAAGGATATGTATTTTATTTTTATAACCATTTTTGCCAATATATAAAATAGCCAATCTGTTTTGTAAACTACAATTTGTGGAATATTCAGTAAGGCGGTTTCTAATGTCGCTGTTCCTGATGTCACGACCGCTACGGATGAGCAACTTAGTAAATCATAGGTTTGGTCGTAAACAACTTTGATGCTACTGTTTTCGTATAGGTCTTTAAATTCAGAAACGCCTGCAATGATAAATTTTTTTTCTGGCCATGTTTGAACTAACTCTTCAAATATCGGTAAACCAGCGTTGATTTCTTGACGCCTACTACCAGCTAATAAAGCGATGTAATCTTTATTTACGTATCTAAATTCAGGATTAGGAACAAAAGTGTCAATGGCATCTTTTAGTGGATTGCCAATATAATGAGTAGAAATGCCTTTTTCTTTAAACAAATCTAGTTCAAAAGGGAAAATGACATATAATTGATCCACCCATTTTTTAATGGAATTTATTCTGCTCTTATTCCATGCCCATACTTTAGGAGCAATGTAAAATTGTGTATGAAATCCACCTAGTTTCGCAATTTTAGCTGCTTTCAGATTAAAGCCACCAAAGTCAATAAAGATTATGGTGTCAGGTTTGAATTCCCTTATTTGATTTGAAAATAAATTAAATAATTTTTTTAGCCTAAATAGGTTTTTTAAAACTCCTAAAATACCCATGATGGCTAATTCCTGGTGATGAACTATTATTTCAACTCCCTCGGATTTCATTTGATCGCCACCCCAACCTATTATTTCTGCTTTTGCGTCAATTAAGATAATTTGTTTTACAAGGTTTGATCCATGTAAATCACCTGATTTCTCACCGGCAAGAATAAAATATTTCATCTATGATTCTCCATAGTATTCTACCGAGTTTTTATTGGTTTCAATCAAATGAATTTTGTGCAGACATGCATTTGTCGTAGTTCCTTCAGAAATTTTAGGTGCTAATATTTTCCAAAACTCCATGACTAAAACTTCACAACTTGCTAATTTGTTGGCCATGAAATCAACATCTAAATTTAGATTTTTATGGTCTACTTTATCGATAATTTCTACTTTAATTAAATCACCCAATTTTTTAAGGTCATATACAAATCCCGTTTCTGGATTAGGACTTCCTTTGACCGTAACGATAAGTTCAAAATTGTGCCCATGCCAGTTATTGTTTGCACAAGGCCCAAATACTTCTAGATTTTTTTCTTCAGTCCAGTTTGGATTGAATAGCCGGTGTGCGGCATTGAAATGTTCCTTCCGGATTACGTATACCATTTGTTTTCAGTTTGTTTAAAGGACTTCTGGGAAAACAATAGCAGAATGTCCAAATATTTTACAAAGGTAAGAAACCTAATGAAGTTATTGTGTAAATTTAAAAATTAATCCCATTTTTATGATCATAGTTACTGGTGCTGCAGGTTTTATTGGAAGTTGTTTAATTGCAAAATTAAATGAGTTGAATTTCAATTATATCATTGCAGTTGATGATTTTTCGAATGAAGAAAAGAATAAAAATTTGATTGGAAAGAAAATTAAAGAACGTGTAGAAAGGACAGATTTTTTCCAATGGCTGGATCAAAATAATAGGGAAGTGGAGTTTCTTTTTCACATTGGAGCTAGAACAGATACGACAGAATTCAATAAAGAAATTTTCGATACATTAAACGTTAATTACTCAAAACATGTTTGGGAAGCATGTGTCAAATATCAAATACCCCTAGTATATGCTTCATCTGCGGCAACTTATGGTCTTGGGGAATTAGGTTACGACGATAATGAAAATGAAATTCATTTATTAAAGCCTTTAAATCCTTACGGAGATTCTAAAAATGACTTTGATAATTGGGCTTTACAACAAGAAGATAAACCATTTTTTTGGGCTGGACTTAAATTCTTTAATGTCTATGGTCCAAATGAATACCATAAGAGCCGAATGGCATCAGTTATCTGGCATGCATATCGCCAAATTTTAGCTAATGGATCTTTAAAACTATTTAAATCTCATAAGCCTGAATACCAAGATGGCGAGCAGATTCGTGATTTTATTTATGTTAAAGATTTAGTGGATGTGTGTATATTTTTAATGGAACATCGGAAGAATTCCGGAATATATAATTTGGGAACCGGTAAGGCCAGGTCATTTAATGATTTAGGTAAATCTACTTTTTCAGCGCTTAATAAGCCAGTTCAAATTAATTACATAGACACTCCTTTGGACATACGTGATAAATATCAATATTTTACGGAAGCCAATATGAAGAAGTTAATTGACATAGGATATACACAGCCTTTTTATACGTTAGAGGATGGTGTCAACGATTATGTTCAAAATTACCTTGTTAAAGGTCTTTATTGGTAAGTTTTTTTAATCCCTCTTCAAGAAACCCTTTCCCGTAGGCTAAAAGTTGAATGTTGGCTGCGATAAGTCCTAAAAAAGCGATCAATAAACTTTTCGATTTAATTAGCGCATCTAACATAATAAGGATCCAATAGGCTATTAATAAGCTGCTAAAAATGATCCCAAATTTAACGTCAATAATATTCCAAATAACTGTATTCCAAAAAAAGATGAAGTAAGCCATCGGAATAAAATGTACCCATTTTAATTCCTTAGGAAAGAAGCGGCTAATATTAATTCTGGCCCTACCGAAAAAATGCAATTGATCGTAAAATTGAATAAAGGAAGTTCTTCTTTTGTGATAAATAAAAGCGTTGGGTAAGAGACCGGATTTGAATCCATTTTCGATGCATCGAATACTAAATTCGATGTCTTCTCCCATACGGGTAATTTTAAATCCGCCCGTTTTTTCCCATACTCGTCTCGATATACCCATATTAAAGCTTCTGGGATGAAACTTGCCTCCTATATTTTTAGCTTTACCTCTAATTCCTCCTGTGGTGAAAAAGCTAGTCATACTATAACTGATGGCTTTTTGAATAGGAGTGAAGCTCACATGTTCTTTGTCAGGGCCTCCAAATAAATCTAATTGCTCTTCTTGGATACCCTTGTAAACCTCGGTCAGGTACGTTGGCTCAATTAATGCATCAGAATCTAAGATGATGAAAAAATCACCTTTAGCTCTTTCAAAGGCATAATTTCTGGCAAATCCTTGACCTCCATTTTCTTTAACAAAATAGGAAATAGCTAATTTGTTTTTAAATGTGTCAACCACTTCTTTGGAATCTATTTTTGACCCATCTTCAATGATTACAACTTCAAAATTAGGATAGTCTTGCTGAATTAGGCAATTTAATAATTCAGCTAATTCGATTGGCCGATTGTAAACAGGAATTATCACACTAAAAAAGGTGGATGCCATTCGCTTAAGAATTTTGCATGGACGTAAGCGTGTCCCAACTTGCTGATATTATTTTTTCTAGTTCTACTTCTCCTATTGAATCAGACAAAAACCAAGATTCAAATTGAGATGGGGGCAAATAAATACCTCTACTCAGCATTCCTCTAAAGTACTGCCCAAACTTTATCAAGTCGGACGTTTTGGCATCATTAAAATTTTCTACTTTTTTATCGGTAAAGAATAGGGTGAACATAGAACCTATTTGACTGACGGAAGCTTTCATGTCTAATGAATTGATTTGCTTCGTAATAGCTTCAGCTAATATTTTGCCTTTTGCTTCAAGTCTTTGATATACCTCTGGATTTGATTGGATTAAACCTAACATCGCTAATCCAGCCGTGGTAGCTAATGGATTTCCGGACAATGTCCCTGCTTGGTATACTGGCCCCTCAGGTGCAATCATCTCCATGATATCAGCTCTTCCTCCATACGCGCCTACAGGTAATCCACCACCGATTATTTTGCCTAAGGTGGTCAAATCAGGTTTAATCCCACAGATACCTTGATATCCACTGGCGGATAAGCGAAATCCCGTCATGACTTCATCAAAAATCAACAAAGCATTGTGTTTTTCACAAAGTGTTTTTACCGCTTGTAAATATCCATTTTTAGGAATAACTAATCCCATATTCCCCACGACAGGTTCGACAATAACACAGGCAACAGTTCCGACATTTGCATCAAATAATTGTTCTAATGAATTTATATCATTGTAAACAGCCGTTAATGTATCTCGTGCAGTGGCTTGAGTTACTCCCGGACTATCCGGAGTTCCTAAGGTGGCAACGCCAGATCCAGCGGCAATTAAAAAAGAATCGCCATGTCCATGATAGCAACCTTCAAATTTGATGATTTTGTCTTTTTTAGTAAATGCCCTTGCCAATCGTATCGCTGCCATCGTAGCTTCGGTTCCAGAACTTACCAATCGAACTTTTTCAATTGAGGGAACCATATCCGTTATTTTTTGGGCGATGAGAACTTCGTTGTAACTAGGAGCACCAAATGAGAACCCATTGGCTAATGCATTTCTAACCGCATCTTCTATGACAGGGTGTGCTTGTCCAAATAACATAGGACCCCAAGAACCTATTAAATCAATGTAAGAATTACCATCCACATCATGTAAATAAGCCCCTTTAGCCGATTTTATAAAAATCGGATTGCCTCCTACGGATTTAAATGCTCTAACAGGTGAGTTAACTCCCCCTGGGATTAATTTTTTAGCTTGTTCAAAATAAATAGCACTTAAATTCGTCATTTACTTTTTCTTTTTAGGCGTATTTTTTGCGTTTTTTTGTGTCTCCTCCATCGTCTTCATTTGTGTTTGCAAGTACTGAGA
>JABMMK010000162.1 GCA_013205605.1 Cytophagales bacterium
GATTCGATTCAAACATCGTCTAGTAAGTATCCATTGTTTCGCTAATGGAAACGGTAGACATTCTTGATTGATTGCAGATTTAATAATTGAAAAATTATACCACGGTAATTTTTTTACTTGGGGTAGTGCCAATTTAGTTCATTCCACCGATGCAAGAAGCCAATATATACAGGCCGTTAGAAAAGCCGATGAACTTGATATTCAACCTCTAATCCTATTTGCAAAGTTGTAATGTTGCCTTCCCAATTAGTATGCCGAACCCCAAAAAACCAAACATGACTTTCTATTAATTTAAGAAAGAAATATGCAATCTTAATTAGCATAATTATATCAAGAAGGTCAAAAAGGGGAGCACAAATGATAAAAAGGTTATACTTTTATAGTGTAACCTTTTTTATGTCTTATGGATAAGCTAGTTCAATTCCTTAAAAAGTACCGACGTCAAATCATCGTAGGCGTACTTTTCTATCTCTTCTTGATTTTCAGAGATGTAATTAAGTCCTTCTTTTAAAATTGTAGGAAGTTCAACCCTTTAATTTCCTGATAGTCACATATTCAATCATAGCATTATTTTGCATCTTTCGTCTTTAAGGGGAGCCACACTGTACAAGTCATCAGAAATGGTGACTTTTTTCGTTTAAAATTCATCTCTATTTCCTTTATTCATCGATTTTCGTGGTTCGAGCACAGAAGAGGGTTTGGTGGTTTTAAGACCTTTTTCTAAGAGGATTATATCTGATATTTTCGTTTTGTGCCAAGAATGTGCCAAGAGTTATTTAAAGCACCATGATTTCATAGCATATTGTCAATTTTAAAAGTAACTAAAAAAATAGTTAAAATTATTTTGTAACTAAAAAATTAGTTATACATTTGTCCCAACGAAATACAAAACGGATGAAAAAATTAACACAAGCAGAGGAGCAGGTAATGCAGGTCATTTGGAATTTGCCGGAAGGTGGATTCTTAAAGGACATCATTGAACTGTTGGCAGAGCCGAAGCCACATTCGAATACCGTGGCAACGCTATTGAAGATTTTGGTGGAGAAGAATTTTGTCAAAATCTCTAATCCAAATAGGAATAATCTGTATTCCGCAAAGGTCTCGAAACAAGATTATTCAGGTCAACGAATGGCCGGTTTGGCGGAATCATTTTTCGAAGGGTCGTATACCAATGTTGTGTCTTATTTAGTGGATAAGAAGCAGATGTCAATCGAAGATTTAGAACTCTTGTTACACAACTTAAAATCGAAAGGCGATGAATAAGACCGAAATTTTGATGTACCTGCTGAAGTCGATGATTTTGTCGGGGATTTTCTTTGGATACTATTCGCTGTTCTTGAAGAACACGATTTACCATGCTTACAATCGTTTTTATCTATTGGCTTCGATGGCTTTGAGTTTAGTGATTCCCTTCTTTAAACTTTCTATGTTTAGTATAACAGAGGAACAAGCCGCAGGAGCAAAACAAGTATTAATTTATTTGACTCAAATCCCACGGTCACCGGTGCAGGAACAAAATATAGCATGGGAAATCATAGTTATGTCGACCATTAGCAGCTTATTTGTGTGTTATTTAGTCTATTCGGTTTTACGGATTTTCCGACTAAAAGCAATGCATACCAAAAAGCAGATGGGCGAATTTACCTTCATCGAAACGGATTTGGACGAGGCTCCTTTTTCGTTTTTCTCGAACCTTTTTTGGAAAAAATCCATCTCCATGGAAGATGAAAGTGGTCGAAAAATATTAAAGCACGAGCTCGCCCATATCCGCGAGAAGCACTCATGGGACCGCCTTTTTTCGCAGATTATATGCTCAGTTTTTTGGATGAATCCATTCAATTGGTTCATCCAAAAGGAATTGCAAAACATTCACGAATTTATCGCTGACCGGAATGCGGTGGGCGCTGGAGATGTGGATGCTTTTGCCAAAATGCTTTTACAAACCTATTACAGCAATCATTTTTTAAACCCGAGTCACTCATTCTATTATTCATCTATTAAACGAAGAATTATTATGTTAACAACTTCCCAAACCCCCAAATACGCCTACCTGAGAAAGGTGGCCGTGTTACCAATGCTGGCCTTTATTTTGGCCATATTTTCTATCCAATTAAGTGCGCAAAAACCGAAGCCTAAGAAAAAAGCTGAGGTCCAATACACAGTCACAATGCGACCTGACTCTACCACTTTTTCAGACCCTAAAACGGGTAAGAAAGTGTTTTCAGTAGCGACGAAAGATATGCCACCTCCGCCGCCACCCTCTCCACCCGCTCCACCCGCTGCTCCGGCAGGACCAAAATCCGTTTTGAAGGTTGAATTGGACACAGTTGGGGGAGGTTCTTTTTCTGACAATCCAATAATATTTATTGCAAAAAAGGTAGCAGACAGAAAGGCTGTAAGTGCGAAACCTTTGCGCATGGAGGTAGATGGTGTAACATTCGTCGCTCCTCGAATTGAAATAAATAAACCCTTGGTGGTTGTTGATGGAGTTATCGTGAAAGATTTGGATTTAAACATAATTAATCCAAATACAATTGAAGCCATTAATGTCCTAAAGGGTGACAAAGCTTTTGCAAAATACGCTGAAAAAGGCGCCAATGGAGTCATTGAAATCATTACTAAAAAATAGCTTATTATAAATTAGGGGTTAAAAAATGTTAGTTTAATGAAAGTAGTTTGTAATAGGCGATGATTTTCATCAGCCTATTACCGTTTGGGATGAAACATGGTTTAAAGACTTATAATTGAGGATTTAATATTGGACTTTGTGGTTCAAGGTCAATAGAGGGTTTTTGCATCTTTTGTTATATTTACTATATGAAAACACTTTTATTTGTTCTAACCTTCTTACTTAGCGAAAATTTACATTCTCAAAGTACGTTGAGTCCTAAAGAACGCGATAATAAGACGGTAAACTTATTGAGCAAATACCCTAAAGAAATTGCTGAAATAATTTTTTCACAATCAAAAGATTTCCCAAATAATACGCAACTTTCTATAGCCATAATTGAAAATGGGGAAACGGGTTATTATGGAATTATAAAAGAGAATGACACCTTAAAACCCACCGAAAATCAAAAGAAAATATTTGAAATAGGCTCAATCACAAAAGTATTTACATCAACCATTTTAGCATCACTTGTTGAGAACAAAAAAATAAATTTGACTGACGAAATAAATTCTTATTACTCATTTGCTTTCAAAGATAATACCAAAATAAATTTTGAGAGTTTGGCTAATCATACATCAGGTTTACCTCGTTTACCTGAAAACTTAGATTTATCAAGTGAAATTAATCCATATAAAAATTATGGCAAACCTGAAATTGAACAGTATCTTAAAAATTTAGTGAAACTTGGAAATAAAACTTATTCATATTCAAACTTGGGTACAGGCCTTTTAGGCTATACTCTCGGGCTGTCTCAAAAAACAACTTTTCAAAACCTTTTAAAAAAGATAATTTTTGACAAATACAAAATGAAAAATTCTTTTACAAGTTCACATAATTTGGGAATCAGTATTATTAAAGGATTAAATAAAAAGGGAGAAATTGTATCTAATTGGGATTTTGATGTTCTATTTGGAGCAGGAGGAATATTATCTACAACGGAGGATTTGGTACTGTTCGCAAATGCACAATTCAATCCTAAAAACAGAGAGCTAGAATTGACAAGAAAAACAACTATTGAAATTAAAGGAAATACGAAAATTGGTTTAGGTTGGCACAAATTAGAATTCAAAAATGGGAAAGATTTGCTTTGGCACAATGGAGGAACAGGCGGATATTCATCCTCCATAGTAATGAAAGTTGAAGAAAAAATGGCAGTTATTATCTTGTCAAATGTATCTGACATTAATGTCCAAATTGACGCTTTATCCTACGAATTGATAAATAAAACCAATAAAAAATAACGACCAAGATTAGTTATTTAAGATTGTCCGCGAGGGCTTGTCAAATACTTTCCTGATAGTCACATACTCAATCATCACATTATTTTGCATCTTTCGTTTGCAAGGGGTTTTGTTTTTTATTAAATAGTTTTATTCCATAGTTTTGGTGTCATATATTTGTGTAGCCATTAAAACCTAAACCAATCTGATATGAATGTAGGAACTGTAGTAAAAAGGAGTTTTTTTTTCAGCATTTGTATTGTGATGCTAGGAGCTCTCATGAAGATTACTCATTTGCCAGGCGCTGAAACACTTTTAATAATTGGTATTCTTGGGAATGTCGTATTTATCGTGTCTGCATTGAACGAAGTTTGGACTTCAATTCGAATAGAAAAACACGAAAAGATTATGTGGACTATATCCTTCATTTTTAGTGGAACTTTAGGGCCGTTAATTTATATTTTACTTGGAAGAAAACGGGTTGTTTAAAACTTTAATTTCCTGATATTGGCAAGTTCAATCATCGCTTTATGGTTGCAACTTCCGATAAGAGTGGGAGCAAACAGGAAAGTCATCAGAAATGGTGACTTTTTTCGTTTAAAAACCTTCCCATCTTTGTGAAAATTAAAACGTATAAAAGCCATCAAACTATAGGACAGGTAGAAAAAAGAAAAGGACTGTCGTTTACCTTACCTTCGGAAGGTGGATGAATTGTCGAATGTATAAATAGTATTATCCTTGTATTATCTGGTGAGAGCCAATTTATTAGAAATGGTCTCTCAAAGCTAATTTTTCAAGGGCATTCTTAATTATTTGATAATGCGGCTTTAATATTCAAGCAAGAGACTTGAGATAACTTTGTGGATAATTAAATCAAAATAATTTCAGTCCCAAACTACTACTCAATTATGATTGCTCAAAAAAGCTTTTGGAGGGGTTTAATTACGGCATGTTTGCTGCTTACCCTCAATTTTACTTTTGCCCAACAAACTCAAGTGACGGGTAAAGTTAGCGACAACAAAAATGCACCACTCGGACCGGTAAACGGAACTGTACTTGATGAAAATGGTGCGCCACTTCCCGGAGCAAATATCCGTGTGAAAGGCAATACTAAAGGTACTGTTACCGATTCAGACGGTAAATATTCTTTGGATGTACCCAAAAACGCCATCTTAGTAATTTCCTATTTGGGCTACAACTCAAAGGAAGTTTCAGTAAATGGATTAACCACCTTATCGATTCAATTGGAGCTAGACAGTTCTGAGCTGAATGAAATTGTGGTTGTAGGATACGGTATCCAAAAGCGTGCTGATATTACTGGATCAATCTCCTCTTTAAAAAGCGAAAATTTTAATAAGGGTGTAGTTAACAATCCAGGTGAGCTTTTGCAAGGTAAATTGGCAGGTGTGGCCATTACCTCTGTAAGTGGTGAGCCAGGAGCTAACCAAAATGTAATCATCCGAGGTGTAGGTAGTTTGCGTTCTGGAACTCAGCCGCTTTATGTAGTGGATGGCTTTTTGTTGGACAACTCCTCTACTGGTGTGGCGACAAACCCTTTAAACTTTATCAACCCAGCCGATATTGCGAGCATTGACGTGTTGAAAGATGCGAGTGCAACAGCGGTTTACGGTTCGAGAGCATCCAACGGTGTAGTGGTAATCACTACTAAAAAAGGATCAGGTAAGGGTCAAGTAAACTTTAATTTGTCTACTGGATTCGCTTCCCTTCCAAACCAGCTTCCTGTATTTGATGCTGCCACTTTCCGTGCGCAAGTAAAGGCTGTAGGTGGAACCTTGGTCGATTTGAAAGGAAACACCAATTGGCAAGACGAATTGACTCAAGTGGGTATTGCTAAAAATGCAAACCTTTCTTTAAGTGGTGCGGCTAGTGATAAATTCTCCTATTTTGCTTCAATGGGCTACCAAGATCAGGACGGTATTTTGAAAAACAGCAACTTGAAGCGTTACTCTGGTAAATTAAACATCACCCAGAAGGCGTTAAATGGTAAGTTGAATGTGGACTACAACCTAACTGCTTCTCGTACTGAGAACTTGCGTCCAGCGATTACTTCTGTGATCAGCGACATGATCACCTTGAACCCAACGATTCCTGCGTACACTAACGGACAGCCAACAGATTTGCCGACCAATTCGCTTAATCCATTGAGAAGAAACCAGATCTATAAAGACATGGCAACCAATAATAGAATATTGGCTTCTATTTCTCCTTCTCTTCAGCTTGCGAAGGGCTTGGTATACAAGTTGAACTTTGGTGTCGACTATTCTGCTACGAACCGTGATATTCAGTACAAGCCATTTCCTTCGGTAGTAAATGAAGGTAACATTTCGAATGGGGCCTTGGATGTGATCTTTGATCCCAATTCCAATCAGCTTGTAGAAAATACCTTAAGCTACAATTGGTCCTTAAAGTCTCACAATTTGACCTTCTTGGCAGGACACTCTTACCA
>JABMMK010000163.1 GCA_013205605.1 Cytophagales bacterium
GCATCAGCAGAATTAATTGCATCGATCACCATTGGATTAGCCACGGCATATAAATGGCCAGTAAGTACCACGCACGTCTTAAGTTCGGGTATCGCCGGTACCATGGTGGCGTCAAGAGGAATAAAAAACCTACAGGGAGGAACTGTAAAAAATATTGTGATGGCTTGGGTATTAACACTTCCCGTGACCATCATTTTATCAGCCCTTCTCTTCGTTTTTTTCCGCTGGATCATAGGCTAATAAACTAAAGTCATTTTTGTATCTTTGTGTTTTAGATGAAATATGAAGGCAGGGCTGATTAAAGAATACTTTCCAGAAATTACAGAAAAGCAGCTAGAGCAATTTGAGCTGCTTTTTCCTTTGTACCAAGAATGGAATGAGAAAATAAATGTCGTTTCCAGAAAAGACATCGAGAACTTAATGATTCACCATGTGTTGCATTCATTGGCCATCGCAAAAATTATTCCCTTCAGGCCTGGTACGGAAATTCTGGATGTAGGTACCGGTGGGGGTTTCCCAGGAATTCCCTTGGCTATTTTATTCCCGGAGGCACAATTTACTTTGGTCGATAGCATAGGAAAAAAAATAAAAGTGGTCCAAGGTGTCTCAGAGTCATTGGGTTTAACCAATGTAACTGCACTCAACGTGCGCGCTGAAGATGTAGATCAAGACTTTGAATTTATCATCAGTAGAGCCGTAACGCGCATAACGCCCTTTTATTATTGGGTTAAAAACAAGGTAAGCCCAAATCATTTTCATACCCTTAGAAATGGGTTAATTTGCTTGAAGGGAGGAGATTTAACGGAAGAATTAGTTGAGCTAGGTAAAAAACATAAAGTTTTTGAATTATCTTCCCTCTTCAAAGAAGAATTCTTCGAATCAAAAAAAGTGGTGTATGTGCCCATGTAAAGCGTAAATTATGTCAAAAATATCCGTCGCTCTTTGCACATATAATGGAGAGAAATATTTGCAGCACCAACTAGAATCCATCAAGAATCAAACGATTGGCATTCATGAGTTGATTGTATGCGATGATGGTTCAAAAGATCAAACGATTTCTATTTTAGAAGATTTCAAAACACATGTCAACTTTCCCATAGAGATTCATGTAAATTCCAATAATTTGGGATCTAGCAAAAACTTTGAGAAATGCATCCAGTTATGTAGTGGCGATATTGTATTCCTGTGTGACCAAGACGACTGGTGGTACGAAGAGAAAGTGGAGAGGCAAATTGGGTTTTTCAATGCCCATCCAGAAATTGACGCCGTTTTTTCAAACGCAGTCATGGTTGACCAAAAAGGTATTCCAACAGGAAATACATCTTTCGACCAAATAGAATTTTATCCTGAAATGCAGGTTAAATGGAATTTAGGACATGCGTTTGAAATGCTATTAAAGGGATATGTGGTGACAGGGGCGACGTTAGCGATCAGAAAAAAAATATGTGCTGAGGTATTTCCAGTTCCAGAAATAATTCCTGAGTTAATTCATGATGGTTGGATTAGTTTGTATTTATCGCGCCAACAAAAAATCGGATTTATCAGCGATCCATTAATTCAATACCGAGAGCATGCGAGCCAGCAGGTAGGCCTGCAAGGAAAAGAGCCAACGATCACGCTAAAAGACCGCTTTTTGCGTTCTAGGGAAAATAAATTGGCCCGCTTACAAAAGAAATTTGACGATGCGAAAGCATTATTTGATTACTTTAGTGCTTTACCCCTACTAGACAATCACACCACTGAAAAAATAAAAGATCGCATGTTGCATTACCAAATGAGATCCCAATTGCCTAGTAACCATATTAAAAGATTTTTACCTATCGTTAAACATGTAATCAGTGGGAATTATAAAGTACACGATGGAGGTAAATGGTGGAGACCCGCTTTAGGTGACTTATTAGAATAAAATGATGTCTAAACGTGTTGCAATTGTCATACCGGTTTATAAAAATACCTTAAGCGTAAATGAGGCTAAATCCCTAGCACAATGCAAAAAGGTGTTACATCAATACCCAATCATTTTTGTCGCTCCCGAAAGTTTACATGCTGAATTTTTTACGAGTGAAGATCAAGTCGAAAGATTTGATGACGCTTATTTTAAAAGTCCAAAAACCTATAATAAATTATTAATAAACCCCTTATTTTATGAACGGTTCATCATATATGAGTTTATGTTGATTTATCAATTAGACGCCTATGTGTTCAAAGATGAATTGGAAAAATGGTGTGATAAAGGATATGATTACATTGGAGCACCCAAATTAAAACTTAAGTTTTTAAAGGAAAAAAATCCTTTCGTCATGCCTATTTTTGAACCTATTTTATTTAACGGCGGATTTTCACTCAGGCGAATTAAACCCATTATCAGGTTTTTGAAAGTTTATAATTTATGTATTCCTGCTTGGCCTGCCAATGAGGACAGCTTATTTTCTGTATATCACAAAAGGGCTTTCCCGTTGAGATTCATGTTAAAATTACCAACTTGGAAAGAAGGGCTGTCCTTTGCCTTTGAAAAAAATCCTCAAATAAGCTATAGCCTACATGAGGATTCGTTACCTTTTGGGTGCCATGCTTGGGAAAAATACAATCCTTCGTTTTGGCAAAAATTTATACATTAAGAATTTAGAACTAGGTTTAAGCTTTGAATTGCTCACGCAATGGACGTACATTTCTTCGAGATATGGAAATAACATCTCCATTCACTAATCGAATAGCCTTTTGAGACTTAAAGTCAATATGCTCAATGGACTCTGGGTTAATTAATGCCGACTTTGAGGGGCGAATAAATTGGTATTCAGCTAGCATAGTGGCAAAATACTTTAATGTCCGACAAGTCAAAATACGCCTCCCATCTTGAATGAATATATTTGAATAATTACCTTCTCCTTTAATAACTAGTATGTCTTTTACGGGAACCTTCACCGAACCTAGCGAAATGTATTCTATCATAAAATTATGTTATCACTTAAATTAGAATCAAATTATATATAACCACTTAATCAAATTTACCTTGATTTAATTATAAGAAATAAACGAATCGTGTTATTTGCGTTATTAACTATTATTAAAGATAAATCATTTATTAAAAGGTAAATGCGAAGTAAAATAATTTATGTTGAAACACATATATCTTGTTATAAAAGTTTAATGTAATTTAATATGACGTAGCTATTTTTAATTTTAAGCTTAAAGATTGAGCCTTAAAAAACATTATTTAAATTGCGGTTCAAATAGGAGAAAAAATGAAAACTAGAAAATTCGGTAAAACAAATTGGCTTATAAGTGAACTAGGCTATGGCATGTGGGGCTTAGTCGATTGGTCAGGTTCTGATCAAAATGAGGTAGAGAAGTCATTAGAGATGTCCGTGGATTTAGGGTGTAATTTTTTTGATACGGCTTGGGGATATGGAGAAGGAAAAAGCGAGCAGATATTGGGCAAATTGCTACGTAGGCATGCAAATAAAAAATTATATGGAGCATCTAAAATACCTCCTAAGAATTTTATTTGGCCATCAAAAGCCGGATTTCAATTAAAGGATTGCTTCCCAGCTTCTCATATCATCGAATACACGGAAAAGAGTTTGAGAAATATGAATGTCGACCAAATCGACTTGCAACAGTTTCACGTTTGGGAAGATGCATGGGCAGATCAAGACGAGTGGAAATCGGCCATCGAAAAATTAACTAAAGAAGGTAAAGTGGCACACTGGGGAGTATCAGTGAATCGTTGGGAGCCCAACAACTGCCTTAAGACAATCGAAACGGGGCTAATTTCATCGGTCCAAGTGATTTACAATATCTTCGATCAGAATCCAGAAGATCAACTTTTCCCTTTGTGTAAAAAAATGGATGTGGGGATCATTGCTCGAGTGCCTTTTGACGAAGGAAGTTTAACTGGTTTGCTTACGTATGATACTATATTTCCTGCTGATGACTGGCGATCAACCTATTTCGTTCCCGAAAATTTAACGTCAAGTGTAGATCATGCAAATGCATTGAAACCGATCATTCCAGAAGGAATGGACATGCCTGAAATGGCTTTGAGGTTTATTCTTTCCAATCCTGATGTGGGGACCATTATTCCTGGGATGCGCAAGATTAAGCATGTAAAAAGCAATATCGCTTGCTCAGATGGACAAGGATTGCCAAAAGCTAAACTAGAGGAATTAAGAAGTCACCGCTGGGAGCGCCAACCTACCGAATGGTCCCAATAGATTGATCAAATAGTTCTTTCAATTGCGCTTCTTCTCGAAATCCCGATGTTTTTTGTAATAATTTCCCTTTCCGGAATACCAAAAAACTCGGGATTTCGTCTATCTCATATTTTTGCAATACCGCCTGATTGCCATCGGCCTCCACTTTCAATACGGTTACTTTGCCTTTATAATCATTAGAAAGTTTATCGACCGTTGGCATCATTTTTAGGCAAGGGGCGCACCATTTAGCATAAAAATCCACCACCACAGCATTTTCGCCTTGAATTAATTTTCCAAAAGCGCTTAGGTCCCAGGCTTGATCATGGCTAACAGAAGGAACTCCTTCTAAAGGCTTCAATTTAGTCGTCCACTTTAAATAGCCGCCCTGAAGCTCGGTTACTTGAAATCCTTCCTTACGTAATATTTCTGCGGCCTGAGCAGATCGACCGCCAGAAAGGCAGTAAACAAAAACGGGTTTATCTTTAGGCAAATCCTTGATTTTATTGGCAAAATCGGGGGACCTGAAATCAATGTTAGTCGCCTTAGGCAAATGGCCTCCGCCAAATTCACCGGCTGTCCTTACATCTAGTAAAAAAGCATTAGAGGTTTCTTGTAATTTCTTTTCAAAAGATTCGACAGGAAGATTTTGGGCAAATCCCGTAAAATTGAGTGCCAAAAATGCACCGACATAAAATAGTTTATAAAGCGAGAATGTTTTCATAAAAGGTTTATTTACAGATATTTAATATGTTTATTGGCGTAAATCAAAGGATTTTATCCAAAAAATGTGTTATTTTGCAATGCAATTTAACCAATTAATTTTAATCCATTTTTTCACAATAATAATTATACGATGAGTGCAATACAGTACGTTCACGCAAGACAAATTTTAGATTCACGAGGTAACCCAACGATCGAGGTTGATATCAAAACAGAAGATGGGGCATTTGGCCGTGCAGCAGTTCCTTCAGGAGCTTCTACAGGAATCCACGAAGCCGTTGAACTTAGAGATGAAGACAAATCAGTTTATGTTGGCAAAGGCGTTTTAAAAGCCGTAGAAAATGTAAACAAAGCAATAGCTGAGGAATTATGGGGCATGGAAGTATCTGAGCAAAACATGATAGACCAAATCATGATTGAGCTAGATGGTACACCCAACAAAGGTAAATTAGGTGCAAATGCAATTCTAGGGGTTTCATTGGCCGTTGCCAAAGCAGCAGCTCAAGAAGCAGGACTTTCCTTATATAGATATATTGGCGGGGTAAATGCAAACACATTGCCTGTGCCCATGATGAATATCTTAAATGGTGGTTCTCATGCTGACAACTCCATTGATTTTCAAGAGTTCATGGTGATGCCCGTAAAAGCAGAAAGCTTTTCGCAAGCATTAAGAATGGGTACTGAAGTTTTTCATGCGTTAAAAGGGGTATTGAAAAGCAAAGGATATTCGACCAACGTAGGTGACGAAGGAGGTTTTGCTCCGAACATCAAGTCGAACGAAGAGGCGATCGAAATCGTTTTACAATCCATCGAAAAAGCTGGATACAAGCCGGGTGAAGAAATTTTCATCGCAATGGATGCTGCCGCATCTGAGTTCTACGATGAGAAAACAGGATTATATACGTTCAAAAAATCAGATGGAAAGCAATTGAATTCCATGGAAATGGCTGCTTACTGGAAGACATGGGCAGATAAATATCCAATCATTTCAATCGAAGATGGAATGGCTGAGGACGATTGGGCAGGTTGGGTTGAGCAAACAAAATTAATTGGTTCGAAATGCCAATTAGTAGGTGATGATTTATTTGTAACGAATGTTAAGCGTTTACAACAAGGAATTGAAAAAGGAGTGGCAAACGCTGTTTTGGTGAAAGTAAACCAAATTGGTTCTTTAACGGAGACGATTGACACAGTTAACTTAGCTAAACGTAATTCGTATAAAAATATCATGTCCCACCGTTCAGGAGAGACTGAAGATTCAACGATTGCAGATTTGGCTGTAGCATTAAATACGGGTCAAATTAAAACTGGTTCTGCTTCTCGCTCTGATCGTATGGCAAAATACAATCAATTATTACGTATCGAAGAGGAATTAGGAGCCAATGCATATTTCCCAGGTTTAAATTTCTAATGACTATATGAATCTGATAAAAAGGCTTTTTTGGGGCAATTATCGATTTTACTCTATTTCTACGAGCGTATTGTTTGTGTGGATGTTTTTTTTAGATACGAATGATTTGTCTGTTCAATACCGATTATGGGATGAACTAAGCAATATCAAATCTGAAAAGACCTACTTTCAAAAAAAATTAAGGGAGTTGGAAAAAGAACGCCGACTGGTGATCGGAAACCCTGCTTTATTAGAAAAATACGCAAGAGAAAAGTACTTGATGAAAAAACCTAAAGAAGATATCTTCGTGGTGGTTGACGAAAATAATCAACCGATCGAACGATAATTTTTTATTCAGACTTATCACAAAAAAGCCCTTTCCATCGAAAGGGCTTTTTTTATATCTTAATGTCTTTACTAGACAAACTTGATTTTTCAGCTGGATTTCCTTTCCAAATACTCCAAGGTTCCGTTTTTTGACGAGTTAAATTCGCTCCCATGGCTATTAAAGTCCCCTCTCCTAAAACTGATTTGTCACGAATCGTAGCGTTGACGCCAAAAAAACAATAATCCCCCACTTCACAGCGCCCAGAAAGTACGACATGAGAAGTAAAAAATACGTGATCCCCAATGATTCCATGGTGACCGATGTGGTTGCCAGACCACAAAACACAATTATTGCCTATCGTCACATAAGGCTGGATTGTATTGTCTTCTAAAATAAAACAATTCTCGCCAATCTTGTCCGTCAGAACCGTAGCATGCGAACTAACGTAAGAAATATAAGCATAGCCTTTTTCTAAACCTTGTTCGTATACTCTTGCCCGAACTTGGTTCATGTTTTTCTCCGTTAATGGCGCAAAGAATTTAAACTCAGCAGGAGGATACAATTGTTCAACCGTTTCAAAAGGAACCAAAGGCAAGCCGTGAAAAAGATCTTCCTCAATGAACTCTTCCTCTACCGTAAAAGCAACCACCTCATGCTCACTATCATTTTGTAAATAATAGAGTGCCAGTTCAGCAGTTAGGGTATTCCCAAATATGACAATTTTAGACATAATAAAGCTATTTAAAACAAGGCCACCCCTGTCATTTCCTTGGGTTGATCCACACCCATTAATTTTAAGATCGTTGGCGATACATCACCTAAC
>JABMMK010000164.1 GCA_013205605.1 Cytophagales bacterium
AAAAGGAATTTAGAGGCTTTTGAAATATATGATCAAGTCGTTTTGATTCGCGATCAAGCTCAAGAAAAGTACGGCATTCCATTGACAAATATTGTTTATATGGGTATGGGCGAACCCCTTTTGAACTATTCTAATGTGTTGAAGTCTGTTGAAATGATTACTTCTCCAGATGGATTAGGGATGGCTTCTCGGCGCATTACGGTGTCAACCGCCGGAATAGCTAAAATGATCAAGAAATTGGGAGACGATCAGGTGAAGTTCAACCTTGCATTATCGCTTCATGCGGCCAATGATACGAAAAGAAATCAGATTATGCCCATCAATGAGTCCAATACCTTGGAGGCATTGTCAGAGGCTTTACGTTATTTTTATGACAAAACAGAAAATGAAATAACGTTAGAATATATCATGTTTAATAAATTTAATGATACGGTGGATGATGCACGCGAACTCTATGAGTTTGCGCGAAAATTGCCTTGTAAGATTAATATTATCGAATACAACCCGATTGCCCAAGCAGATTTTGTGAATGCGGAGGCGGATGCACTGGCTAAATTTGTGGCCTATTTGGAAAGTAAAAAAATGATCGTCAATGTTCGTCGTTCACGTGGCAAAGATATTGACGCCGCCTGTGGGCAGTTGGCCGGCAAAAAATAAACCATGGCAAATACCTTATTTCCTATTTTTTTGAAATTAGACCAATTGAACACCTTGGTCGTTGGCGGGGGAAATGTAGCCCTAGAAAAAGTTTCTGCCATTTTACGAAATTCTCCGGAAGCTCGTGTTTTTATGGTGGCTACATTTTTTCGGGAAGACACGTTGGAGTATATTGAGAAATTTCCTTTAGTTAGTTATGAAATTCGCGAATTCTCAGAGGGTGATTTGGATGGCCGAGACTTAATTATTTGTGCGACAGACAATTTTCCATTGCATCAAAAAATTAAAGCAATAGCCGCAGAACGGCATCTCCTTTGCAATGTAGCTGATACGCCACATCTTTGTGATTTTTACCTTGGATCGATTGTTCAAAAAGGGGATTTGAAAATTGCGATATCGACCAACGGCAAATCGCCTACTTTGGCAAAGCGCTTGCGGGCATTTTTGGAAGATGTCATCCCATTCGATATTCAGGAATCCATGGATGGGTTGGAAGCCTATCGAAATTCGCTTAAAGGAGATTTTGAAGCTAAAATTAAAGCTTTAAATGAACTTACTAAAGGCTTGACTTTCAAGAAGTAAGTCATATACTTTTACCCCTTTCGCTAAGCTTTACTAACTTTTGAAAAGTTAGTAAAGCTAAAGCGAAAGAATTTAAAACAACCATCTAGATAAATTAAATCAATTTATTGATAATCAGTTCCTTGTATTATTTTAAATCTATTAAACAGTGTATATTTTGAAAAAATCAAAATGGCTCATCTGGAACATTATCATACAAAATTTGAACAAGGCAAATTTTACCACATATATAATCGGTCAATAGACAAAAAATTACTTTTTAAGTCTAGTGAAAATTACGAGTTCTTTTTAAGGAGGTGGATGAAGTATATGGGAGAATGTTTGGATGTTTATGCTTATTGTTTAATGGGAAATCATTATCATTTTTTGGTAAATGTTAGACGTACAAAAATGGCTGGATCTACGCATGATTACATAGCTCATAATTTACAAAGGTTATTTCAATCGTACGCATTAGCATTTAATCATCAACATGCAAGGACAGGCACATTATTTCAAAAGCCTTATAAACGTGTACACGTGGATAGCGATGAATATGTGAGCAAGCTTATTCATTACATACATAATAATCCACAAAAACATGAAGTTGTATATGATTTTCGTAATTGGAAGTGGAGTTCGTATAATGCTATATTAAAGAATAACAGGCGAATTGTTTCTCCTATTAAAGTTATAAATTGGTTTGGTGGCATAGATGAATTCAAATTATTTCACTTGAATAATACCAATGAGTTGGATATTTCTAATTTTATAGAATTAGAGTGATATAGCTTTACTAACTTTGTAAAAGTTAGTAAAGCTGGTAGGAGCAGCTCTGCTTTCCTAAAATCGAATTTTTACCAAACCATTGGGATTTCAATTAGAAGCGCTTTGGTATTTGAGGAGGCAGCTTTAATTTGAATTCTTTCACATTCAGAGATACCTATTGCATCGCGTCGGCCCAATGTATTATTTGCAACTTCAAGGGCACCTTCAATGACGATTAGAAAGGCTCCTTGGCGAGGCCCATGCAGGGAATATTCAATAGTTTCGTTTAAATCAAGTTCTGTAAGATTAAAATAGGTGTCTTGATTGACTTGAAGGGAATCTATATTGGAACCCAAAGGCGATACTACGGTTTTCCATTGGCCAACAAAATCTGTGGGGGCAAAGGTTCGTTGGTCGTATCGAGGCATAATATTTTTCAATTTAGGCATGACCCAAATTTGAAACAACTCAACCGGCTCGGTCGGGTTTGCATTAAATTCAGAATGATGAATTCCAGTTCCTGCAGACATTATTTGAACATCGCCCGCTTGAATGATCCCTTTATTTCCTGCTGAATCTTCGTGGGCTAGCGCACCTTTTAGGGGAATGGTGACAATTTCCATATTGTCATGGGGGTGCTTTCCAAATCCCATTCCTCCAGCCACGTAGTCGTCATTCAATACACGCAATGCACCAAAATGAATTCGCGCTGGGTTATGGTAGGAGGAGAAGCTGAAACTGTAGGCGGTTTTGAGCCAACCATGATCTGCGGTACCTCGGGTATTTGCTGGGTGAAGTTCGGTTTTCATCTTAATTAAAACTTAG
Source organism: Cytophagales bacterium (assembly GCA_013205605.1). Classification (GTDB taxonomy): domain Bacteria; phylum Bacteroidota; class Bacteroidia; order Cytophagales; family Spirosomataceae; genus Aquirufa. Next base: position 2,812 of record JABMMK010000164.1, read on the forward strand.
TCAGGAAATTTGATCAATAAACAATCAATATAGCTTACATATAAAAGAGTTGAGGCGACATGCTCCGACCCCATTAAAAAATCTTAAACCCCAATTTTCATCGGGCAATGATGCATTCAAATTAAAGGTATTGGTTTGCGTTGCTTGCGTTTAAATCTTCGAAAGCAGATTTTAATCGGCTTACAAAGGTTTCTTCCCCTTTTCTTAACCAAACACGTGGGTCATAATGTTTTTTATTAGGAGAATCTTCACCGCTAGGATTACCAATTTGTCCTTGCAAGTAGGCTTCGTTGGCCTTGTAGAAACCTAAAATACCTTCCCAGAAAGCCCATTGTAAATCAGTGTCAATATTCATTTTAATCGCACCATAAGAAATCGCCTCACGAATTTCGTTGCGTGATGATCCTGATCCACCGTGGAAAACGAAATTGATTGGCCTTTCGTCCTTTAAGTTATATTTTTCACGAATAAAATCTTGGGAGTTTTTCAAAATGACTGGCTGTAATTTCACGTTACCGGGTTTGTAAACCCCGTGTACATTTCCAAAAGCCGCTGCGATGGTAAATCTGTGAGAAATTTTGCTCAATTCTTCATAGGCATAAGCTACTTCAGATGGTTGGGTATATAATTTAGAAGAATCTACATCTGAATTATCGACGCCGTCCTCTTCGCCACCGGTTACTCCTAATTCAATTTCCAGCGTCATGCCGATTTTCGACATACGACTTAGGTAATGTGCACAAATTTCGATATTCTCTTCGATAGGCTCTTCTGATAAGTCGATCATGTGGGACGAGAAAAGCGGTTGGCCTGTCTCGGCATAAAACTTTTCACCCGCATCTAATAAACCGTCTAACCAAGGCAATAATTTTTTTGCGCAGTGGTCGGTATGTAAAATAACTTGAACTCCATATGCTTTAGCCATTTGGTGTACGTGATGAGCTCCCGAGATTGAACCTGCGATAGCTGCTTCTTGATTGATATTTGCCAAAGTCTTCCCTGCGTAAAATACGCCACCGCCATTGGAGAATTGGATGATCACCGGGGAGTTAACAGCTTTCGCGGCTTCTAAAACACCATTGACTGTATTAGTGCCGGTCACATTGACGGCTGGAAGAGCAAATTGATTCTTTTTTGCAATTTCAAACAACTCTTGCACGGCATCTCCGTGTAGTACTCCTTTTTGATTGGCTAAACTTGACATATGTATATTTATCTTTTGAAATAACTTGTTACTAGGAATAAACGGCTTGATTTAAAGCGTTTAAGGTGCAAACTTACTAAGATTTGTGTTAAAAATGAAGTGGATTTATAAGAAAAGTACAATTTTTATTTAGGCTCAAAAAATATTTTCAGTTACACCCTTGTTTGTATTATTATTTTTTCTACCTTTGCACTCCCGTTCCACAAACGCAGTTTTTCATTCAGAAAGAGGTTGGCAGAACTTCTCGAATTTATTTAAAACATAAAAATGCGGGTTGGACAGGGATTAAAATGGAGGTAAGTCTCTGTTTTTTGTGTCAGAACTGGTATTGATTAATGAATGTTGAATGCCCAGCCCATTAATTAAGTATTAAGCTACACAAGGTTATAACCGCTGTAAATACAGTGGGATGACCTTGTCGCCTATCACCAATTCTGTCCTTATTGTGTTTCCGATCTCGTTGAAAAACGAATTTGAATAATACTTACAACAAGCCAAGTTAGCCTTGTAAGCGTATTTTTTAATAAATAAAATATAATATGTCAGGAATTATCGGTAAAAAAGTCGGAATGACCAGCCTATACATGGAAGATGGAAGATCCATTGCATGTACGCTGATTGAGGCTGGACCTTGTGTGGTAACACAGGTTAAAACTGTAGAGAAAGAGGGCTATAATGCTGTTCAAATCGGATACGGTGAGAAAAAAGAGAAGCACACAACAAAATCTTTGTTGGGTCATTTCAAGAAAGCAAAAACAACTCCAAAGAAAAAATTGGTAGAATTTCGCACGTTTGAGCAGCCTTTATCATTAGGGGATGTTTTGACGGTTGAGATGCTTGAGTTAGAAACTTACGTGGATGTCGTTGGTACATCTAAGGGTAAGGGATTTCAGGGTGTTGTTAAGCGTCATGGTTTTCATGGAGTGGGTGGTCAAACACACGGTCAGCATAATCGTGGTCGTCACCCGGGTTCTATTGGAGCATGTTCGTTCCCAGGCAGAGTATTTAAAGGCTTGCGTATGGCGGGTCGTACGGGTGGAGATCGGGTTAAGGTTCAAAACTTACAGGTTTTGAGAATATATCCGGAGAAAAACCTTTTGGTTGTTTCGGGATCTGTTCCGGGAGCAAAGAACTCATACGTAATCATTGAAAATTAGATTTGAAGGGCATAGCCTAAAAAAATAGACATTCTGAATCATGGAATTAGCAGTATATAACATAGCGGGGAAAGACACAGGAAAGAAAATTACTCTTTCTGATGAGATCTTTGGAATTGTTCCTAATGAGCATGTGGTTTACTTGGACGTGAAGCAATATTTAGCGAATCAGCGTCAGGGAACACACAAAGCCAAGGAGCGTGCGGAAGTATCGCGTTCAACGCGTAAGATTAAGAAGCAAAAGGGAACGGGTGGAGCTCGTGCGGGTTCTATGAAGTCTCCTTTGATGAAAGGTGGGGGTCGTATTTTCGGACCACGTCCACGTGATTATCATTTCAAGTTGAATAAAAAAGTTAAGTCGTTGGCACGCCAGTCGGCATTAGCGGCTAAGGCTCAATCGGGAGATATCGCGATTTTGGATACGGTTTCTTTTGATGCGCCTAAGACTAAGGCATACATTGCCATGTTAAAGGCATTGTCATTGGATACCACAAAGACTTTGTTGATCACTCAAGAAGCTGATAAGAATGTTGTTTTATCTGGACGTAATGTTCCTAAGACGAAAGTTTCGAATGCAGCGGATGTGAATACATATGATTTAGTTAATGCAACTAAATTGTTAATTACCACGGGAGCGATTGCGAAGATTGAGTTAACATATTCTAGTAAATAATTTTCAGAACGCGGTTCTGTTATAAACGAAATAAAAAATGGGCATTATTAAACGTCCGGCCTTGACTGAAAAGTCTCAAGCCATGCAAGAAAAAGGCAAGTATGTGTTTGTTGTTGAATTGACGGCAAACAAGATTGAAATTGCCAAAGAGGTTAAAAAAATGTACGGAGTAGAAGTTAAAGATGTACAGACGATGCGTCAAATTGGAAAGAAAAAATCCAAGAGTACACGGACGAAAGTTACTTCAGGGCGTACGTCAACCATCAAGAAAGCGATTGTTACAGTAGCGATGGGAGAGGTGATTGATTTTTACCAAGGAATTTAAGCAAATAATTAAGGGGGTTCATCCCGATAAATTGAACTTTTAAATGGCATCAATTAGAAAATTAAAACCAACAACTCCAGGACAGCGTCATCGCATAGCGCCGACGTTTGATGAGATCACGACTGACAAACCTTATAAGCCCTTATTGGAGCCTATTAAGCGTACAGGAGGTCGTAATGCAGATGGACGTCGTTCCATGCGTTACATCGGTGGTGGGCATAAGCGCCGTTACCGTGTTATTGATTTTATTCGTGCGAAGCATGATGTACCTGCAACGGTATTGACTGTGGAGTATGATCCGAATCGTACTTCTCGTATTGCTCTTATTGAGTATGCGGATGGAGTAAAAACATACATCTTGGCTCCTACGGGAATTCAGGTGGGTCAAACAGTTATTTCAGGAGAGAAGGTAGCACCAGAAGTTGGAAATACACTGCCATTGGCAAATATTCCATTGGGTGCGGTAGTTCACGCGATTGAGTTGCAACCAGGTAGAGGAGCTGAAATGGCTCGTTCGGCTGGTACGTATGCTCAGTTATTAGCGCGTGATGGAAAATATGCTACGTTGAAGTTGCCTTCAGGTGAGATGCGTATGGTATTGGCTCGTTGTTCTGCAACGATTGGTACGGTATCGAATTCAGATCACATGAATGTTAACTTAGGAAAAGCAGGTCGTCATCGTTGGTTGGGTCGTCGTCCACGTGTTCGTGGAGTTGTTATGAACCCAGTTGATCACCCAATGGGTGGTGGTGAGGGCCGTGCCTCAGGAGGTCACCCTCGTTCACGTACTGGTTTATTGGCCAAGGGTAAGAAAACTCGTAATCCAAAAAAACACACTAATCGTCTTATCATCAGTAGAAGAAAAAAATAGTAGATGGCACGTTCACTAAAAAAAGGTCCTTACATTGATTACCGCCTTGACAACAAGGTACAGGCTATGAATGAATCCGGCAAGAAGTCGGTTATCAAAACATGGTCTAGACGTTCAATGATTTCTCCAGATTTCGTAGGTCATACATTTGCAGTGCATAATGGGAATAAATTCATTCCTGTGTTTGCAACTGAAAATATGGTTGGCCACAAATTAGGAGAGTTTTCACCAACGCGTAACTTCCGTGGTCACGTGGCGAAAAAAGACAAAGGTAAAAGATAAATTTAAAGGCCTTTGGGTCTTGTAATCAGATATTGTAAAATGGAAGCAATTGCTAAATTAAGAAATGTCCCTACGTCGCCTCAGAAGATGCGTATTGTAGCTGATATGGTACGAGGACAAAAAGTATCCAAAGCATTGGGTATTTTAAAGTTTGAGGCCAAAGTAGGTGCGAAATCAATCGAGAAATTATTGCTCTCGGCGGTTTCCAACTGGCAAAATAAGCATGTGGATGCTAAAATCGAGGAAGCGGACTTATTTATTAAGACGATTTTCGTAGATGGAGGGTCTTCAATTAAGCGTTTACGTCCGGCACCGCAAGGAAGAGGGCATCGCATCTTGAAGCGTTCAAATCACATTACCCTAATAGTGGCTTCTTCGGTGGCTCCTATTTTGGAAGAAACTACAGCAGAATAATTAACTATTAGATAAAACAAGAAATGGGACAAAAAATTAACCCCGTTGGATTAAGATTAGGTATCGTCAGAGGTTGGGATTCTAATTGGTACGGTGGAAAGACTTTCGCAGATAAGCTTGTTGAAGACGAGAAAATCAGAAAGTATGTAGCTGCTCGTATACCAAAAGGATCTATCTCTAAAGTTATCATAGAGCGTACATTAAAGCGCATTACCCTAACAATCAACACGGCTCGCGCTGGTGTGGTTATTGGAAAGCAAGGTGCTGAAGTGGATAAAGTAAAAGAGGAGTTAAAGAAAATCACTGGTAAAGATGTTCAAATTAACATCTTTGAGATTAAGCGTCCTGAAATAGATGC
>JABMMK010000165.1 GCA_013205605.1 Cytophagales bacterium
CCATTGTTTTATTAGTGCTGTTCATTTCAGTACTTAAGCTACAGCCATTTATATCCTTTTTACTCGTTTCCCTAGGCTTAGGTTTAGCCAGTGGATTAACGACTGGCGACACGATTGTAGCAATCCAAAAAGGAATTGGGGGCACTTTAGGTTCGATTATTCCGATCATTATTTTAGGGGCGATGATCGGCAAAATGGTGGCTAAAAGTCAGGCGACAACGGTGATTGCCGACTGGCTTGTGGATGTATTAGGGCAAAAAAACTTGCCATTTGCCTTCATGATCATTGGCTTTATTGTCGGCCTTCCTCTGTTTTATTCGGTGGCATTTTTGCTGATGGCTCCTTTGGTTTTGTCTACCGCCCAGCGACATAATTTACCGGTGGTTTACCTGGGCATTCCGATGCTCGCCTCCTTGTCCATTACCCAAGGATTTTTACCGCCTCACCCCGCGCCCTATTATTTAGTGACGCATTTGCCAGGGGCCGACATGGGCATTACCTTGGGATTAGGAATCGTGATTTCAATTCCCGCGATGCTGGCTTCTGGTTGGCTTTTTGGGAAGACTTTGAAAAACATTCCTGCTTCTCCCATGTCTTTTGTGGAACCTCCCACGGCCGCGAAGGCGCCTAGTCTAAACTCCAGTTTGTTCGTTTTATTATTGCCCGTAGGTTTGATCGCCATGCAATCTTTCGCCAAAAACCTTCATAATCCATTCCTCGAGTTTGTCGGCGAACCCATCGTCGCGCTATTGATTTCATTGGGTGCAGCTTTATATTTATTGGGATTTAATCGGGGCATTTCCTGGTCGGAAATGCAAGGTTGGTTGTTGGAATCCATCAAAGATATTTCTCCCTTGATGCTAACTTTTGGAGGTGCGGGAGCGTTTAAAGAAATTTTGCAGGCGATGAAAGTGGGGGATGAGATTTTGAAATTAACCCAACAAAGCACCCTGGATCCTTTAATTATTGCGTGGATGATTGCCGGAGTTTTGCGGATTGTGACGGGCTCGTCGACTGTTGCGGGGATCACTACTGCCGGATTAATTCTGCCTATTTTAAGTGCGAGTGGCGCTAATCCAAATTTAATGGCGCTGAGCATCGGTGCCGGATCTATGGTGCTATCTCATGTAAATGATGCTGGATTTTGGTTATACAAGGAATACTTTGGCGTGACCATCAAAGATTCATTGAGATCATGGACCATTATGGAAACGATATTGGCGGTTGTGGGATTATTAGGAGTGCTCGTTTTACAAAATTATCTATAGGATTTCGCTAATCCTGACGGCTTTTGCCAAATTTTTCTTTTCTTGCAAGCTTAAACTAAACCTATTGTTATGAAAAAGTATACTATTTTATTTTTGATGGTATCTGTGGGGGCCATGGCGCAAATTGGCGTCGGCGCTAAAAAACCCAAAAATGCCGATATGATGTTTGATGGATCTCGGTCCATGTTAGATGAAAAATGGGCCTATTGGGAAGGACCACGCTTTGCAGCTCAAATGCCCATTAAATGGGAAATTGTTTCAGACCCCGCAGGTAAAGGAACCACGGTTTCGACCAATGATCCTGCTGGAGCTGGCGGAAAATATGGTTCAGCGGATATTGTTACTAAAAGAAAATTCCGCGATTTCAGGTTACACATCGAATTCTTTATTCCTTCTAAAGGGGGAAACTCAGGCGTGTATTTGCAAAATAGATATGAAATCCAAGTCTTAGATGGCGATACCACGAAGCATGGAATGGCTGCGGTAATTAATGAAACCCCATCGCCTTATTATGCCTATAACGGAATTGGGAAATGGAATGCATATGATATTCAGTTCCGTGCGGCCCGATTTAAAGACGGAGTTTTAACTGAAAAGCCGATGGTTACGATGTATTTCAATGGAAAAAAAGTACATGAAAATCAGATCATTAACCAGGTTTGGGGAGGTATAAATTCGGGAATTGACGGGGGAAATAATGGAGGAAAAGGAATTACAGATTCTCCACAGGGGTTGAAGTTACAGGCCGAAGGGCATGATGTTCGGTATCGAAATATTTGGATGAAAGATATGGATTTTGTTCAGGCAGCAACGGATTTTTAAAAACCATTTTTGCGCATTTTTAGTTAGGTTTTAAAATATATATTTATGATTCAAGTTTCAGGCTATGGCGCCTTAAATGCCACGTCTTCTATTGCTCCTATCGAATTTGAACGTAGGGAATTAGGGGAGAAAGATATTCTCATTGACATTTTATATTGTGGGGTATGCCACTCTGATATTCACATGGCACGTTCTGAGTGGGGGCCTTCGGTGTATCCCATTGTTCCAGGCCATGAGATTGTGGGCAAAATTAGCCAAATCGGTTCTGGGGTAACCCAATTTAAAGTGGGCGAAATGGCGGGAGTAGGCGTTTTTATCGACTCTTGTCGGGAATGTCCATCATGCAAAAAAGGCCAAGAGCAGTATTGTGATGAAGGGTTTACGCCTACCTATAATGGTTATTATCGAGATGGAGTTACGCCAACTTTTGGAGGGTATTCTACTCAATATGTCGTAGATGAAGCATTTACTTTGCACATTCCCTTTACAAAAGAACTAGAACGTGTAGCGCCTTTATTATGTGCGGGAATCACAACGTATTCCCCTTTAAAGTACGCAGGCGTAGGAAAAGGACATAAGGTGGCGGTGTTAGGCTTGGGAGGTTTGGGCCACATGGGAGTCAAATTTGCGGTATCTATGGGAGCGGAAGTGACCATGTTGAGCACTTCGCCTTCTAAAGAAAATGATGCCAAAATGTTAGGGGCCCATCATTTTGCTTTGTCGACCGACAAGGACCAAATGAAAGCTTTGCGTGGCCAATTCGATTTTATTTTGAACACGGTCGCGGCTAAATATGATTTAAATAAATTTTTGGATTTGTTGACCGTCGAAGGCAAAATGCTTTTGGTCGGAATTCCTCCGGAAGACAATGAATTAGGGAGTGCCAAATTAATCTCTAGGCGTAGAAGCATCATAGGTTCTAACGTCGGCGGCATTGCTGAAACGCAGGAAATGTTGGACTACTGTGCGGAGCATAATATTTTATCCGATGTGGAAATGATTCAAATGAAGGATATCAATGAAGCCTATACCCGTATCTCAAATTCCGATGTGAAGTATCGATTTGTCATTGACATGGCTTCGATGTAGTCAATAGTCTTTTAATAGTTTATTTAAATGCCTTTAGAAATTCATTTTTCTAGGGGCATTTTTTCAATAGGATTTTGGACATTTTTTAGGTAGACAGTATGATTAGTTTGGTCTATTTGATCAAAATGCCTGACTACTTATTAAACCCGAATAAATACTGTTTAAGATTTGGGACGGGGCTTCATTTTTAAGCTATCCGCTGGGTAAGTCGCTTTCAACATCGCCATTTGTGATTTGGCCCAGTTGACCAAAACTTCTCTTTGTTGGTCTGTCAAATTAGCATCTCCATGCAATCCTAAATACGTGTAAGAATGCATGGGCATTTCTTTCTCCTCTACTTGCTCGACAACCTCTTCTAATTTGTGATTTTGAACTGCGATTGATTTTTTTAAAAAGGTGGAGAAATTCAAATGTTTTTTTCCGTCATTAATATGGTGATTTAACCAAAAGCCCACAGGTTCAATATTGCTATACCATGGGTACGTAGACTTATTGGTGTGGCAATCATTACACGCATTTTTTAAGATTACTTGGACGTCAGCAGGGATTTCGTATTTTTTTGAAATATCAAATAGTTGATCATCCGAGAGATTTTTCTCTTGGGGGATAAATTGGATTGCGATTAGCAGGCCAATGATGCCAAGGGTTATTTTTTTAATCATTTTTTTATTTCAAAAGGGTTTGTAAAGATGTAATTTACAATTTATCTCAAAAAATATAGCGTAATAGTAGATAAAATCGCGAAATTTTAAGTTGAAATTATTCTCATGAAATATATAATCTGTTTTTTATTTATGGCTTTTTCTTGCACAAACACTCCTTCAACGAAAGGCACTTTTGGTTTTGATCTTGAATTTCTTCAAAAAAGTGAGCCGGGAATTTTAGTATTAGAGGATTCTAGCGGGGATGCTAAAATCATCATTTCCCCTAATTTGCAAGGTCGCGTGATGACCAGTACGGCTGAAGGAGATCATGGAACTTCTTTTGGTTGGCTTAATTATGATTTATTGGCTACTCGAAAGACAACCAAACACATGACGGCATTTGGGGGGGAAGAGCGGTTTTGGTTGGGGCCGGAGGGGGGCCAATTTTCCACTTATTTTAAGAAAGGCCAAGATTTTACGTTTGAAAATTGGCAAGTACCTGCCGAAATAGATTCCGAGGCATTCCAACTCGTATCTGCGACTAAATCGGAGGCAAAATTTACGAAGGAAATGCATGTTGAAAATTACTTAGGGACCGCTTTGGACTTGCGTGTGGATCGGGACGTTCGATTATTGGCCAAAGAGAACATTGACCAATTGCTCGGAATTAACCTGTCAAAGGAGGTTAAAATGGTGGGTTTTGAAACGGCAAATTCCATCACCAATACTGGAAAAATTTCCTGGAATAAAACGAATGGAATGCTATCCATTTGGATCTTAAGCATGTTAAATGCTTCGGAAAAAACGATGGTCGTTGCGCCATTTAAACAAGATGCGGAGGGCCCTGTTTATACGGATGATTATTTTGGGAAGGTTCCAGCTGACCGGTTAAGGCATGAAAATGGAGTCATATTTTTTAAGGCGGATGCAAAATACCGAAGTAAAATTGGCATTTCTCCGTCTAGGGCTTTGCCCTTTATCGGAAGTTATGATGCGGAAAAACAGGTATTGACGGTGGCCCAATTTGATTTGCCTGGGGGAAATTCCCAATATGTCAATGGAAAGTGGGAGCTTCAAAAGGACCCTTTAAGTGGCGATGCGGTGAACGCATATAATGATGGGGTCAATAATGGAAACCAATTAGGTAAATTTTATGAGATCGAAAGTTCTTCTCCGGCGGCTGCCTTGGAACCTGGAAAAACGTTAACTCATCATCACAGAACGATTCATTTTATGGGGCCTAAGCAAGACCTGAATCAAATCAGTTTGAAAGTTTTTGGCATTCCCGTGGACCAGATTAAATAGGTCTAAAGGCTGTGAATCTTTTTAGCAAAAGCTAGTGCATTGGGCCCATCCCCATGAATGCAAATAGTATCGGCGGGCAGGAATATTTTATTTCCATAGCTGTCCCGTACAAAGCCATTTCTTATATCGAGAACTTGTTGGACTACATGGTCCTCATCTTCATGAACAGCTCCTATTTGGCTTCTGGGCATTAAGCTGCCACCCTCAACATAAGCTCGATCTGCAAATGTTTCATGCGCTACCCTTAATCCCATTTCTAATGCTTGTGTGATGGAATGACTTTGGCTTAGGCCAAATAAAATGAGCGCTGGATCTAGGTCAAAAACTGCTTTTGCAATGGCTTGCGCAACTATTTTGTTTTTGGCAGATTCGTTATATAAGGCTCCATGGGGTTTAACATGGTTTAATTTAGCTCCTGCTTCGGCGGCTATTTTTTTTAAGATGGAGACTTGTTTATGGACCAATTGGTATATTTCGCTAGGGCTTAATGCGACAACTATTCGGCCAAAATTTTCACGATCCAAATAGGAAGGATGGGCCCCTATTTTAACTTGATGTGAAAGGCAAATCGCGATGCTTGTTCGCATGGTTAGAGAATTTCCCGCATGAAATCCACAGGCAATATTCGCTTCGTCTATGAAAGGGATTATCGCCGCATCGTCTGGCATCCCTTCTCCTAAATCACAATTGATTGGAATTTTTTTGAAAGAATTCA
>JABMMK010000166.1 GCA_013205605.1 Cytophagales bacterium
TAAATTAATATGAAAAAAGCACTTATTTTCTTCCTACTCTTCATGGCCTTTGGTGCTCAAGCGCAAGTAATTCCTATTGGGTTTATGAAAAATTCTGGAGTTCTGCCAACCTTAAGTAGTACCATTGTTTCAAAATTCGGATTAACGACGGCAACAATCAAAGGAACTATATCTGCTGCTGGAGGAGGTATTTTAGCTTCAGGTATTTGTTATAGTTCTACAATCCAAATACCAACTATCACTGATAATACCACCTCAGACGGTACAAGCTCAGGTATTTTTATAAGTGCTTTAGCGGGCCTAAGTCAAAACACAATTTATTATGTAAGAGCCTATGCAACCAATAGCTCTGGTACTTCCTATGGAACTGTAGTTAGTTTTTCTACTTATGGAACGGTGGTTACTAAAACCGGAAAAACGTGGCTTGATCGTAATTTAGGGGCTTCTAGAATTGCACAAAGTACAACAGATGCTTCCTCGTATGGTGATTATTTTGAATGGGGAAGACCCGCAGATGGCCATGAGAAAATGCAGATATCTGGAACAAGTGCGGATTTCACCTCTGTAAAGTCAGCCACCTCGGTGCCCAGTGATAGTAAGTACATTAAATCAACGGATGGGTCTAATGACTGGTTAGCCACACCAGATAATACGTTATGGAGTGGTGCAAATCCTACAAACAATCCTTGTCCTACTGGATTCCGATTACCCACAGAAGGAGAATATTTGGCAGAAGCAGCAATGTTTACCGTACAGAACGTCAGTGGTTCGTTTGAAACAAATTATGGTTTGCGATTACCTCTATCAGGAGTTTCTAAATCCTCTATTAATTCTCCAAGTCAATGGCAAATTGCACCAGGGAATTTTGGTCAATATTTAACGCAAACTGCATATACTACTTATGCTGGGAAACCCAACGGTGCGGTTACATACTTTGGAGTTACAAGTAGCTCTGCTTGGACTGATAGGAATTATACTAAAATTCATGGTCAATCCGTTCGTTGTATTCAAAATTAATTTTTTATAGATACCAGGGAAAGCCGAAAACTGTATCCTAGAGTAGGCAATAAAACTAAGTAGTATGAAAAATAAATTGGTTGCATTCGCATTGCTTTTGTGTGTTAGTATGACTTCTTGCTATACCTTAAACTACACGGTTGGTAAGGGCCCTCAAAAGGGAATAACCGTTGTTCAAAAAAATCACTACCTCATTGCAGGTTTGGCACCCATCAAAACGTCTAATCCTCACCAAATGGCTGGAGATGCCCAAGACTACGAGGTAACCATCACGCATACGTTTGCAGATGGGCTGATTAATGTATTGACCAGTGGCTTTTATACCCCCACGACCACGATTATCAAGAAGTAGATTTTTTTGCGTTTTTATGGTCGTTTTTTTCATTCGCTTATTGGAAGAGTATGGATTATTCTGTTCTTGTGTTCCACATTATCATTATACCTAACCATGAAAAATAATAAGTCTTTTTTGCTCATGCTAACCTGCTTGGTTAGCTTGAGCGCCCTCGGGCAAACAAGTAAGAAAACCCTCAATTACCAAGCAGTGATTTTAGATCCTAAAGCCATCGATATTCCCGGGACCAGCATCATAGGCCAGCCTTTATACAAGGGCAATGTGTGTTTACGTTTTAGCTTAATGAATTCCACGGGGGGATTAGATTATGAGGAAACCCAGCAAATTACCACCGATGCCTATGGCTTGGTGAATGTTTTGATAGGAGCCGGAGCACAAGCGCAATCTAGGAATAGCACGAGCACCTATAAAAGCTTTGAGAGTGTGGTCTGGACCTCAAATATGAAGAGTTTGCAAGTAAGTGTCAGTTATGATGGATGTAACAACTTTATTACGGTAAGCTCACAAGCTTTAACTTACATTCCTTACGCCTTGTATGCGGAGTCAGTGGATTATAAGAATGTGCGAGATGCGCCTACTAAATTATCCCAATTTACCAATGATGCTGGATACTTAATTCCTAAGGATTTAGATCCTGTCAAAGCAGATATTAAAAGCAACACAAGCCAAATCGCTATGGCCAACCAAACGATTGTGAACAATAAGAAAAGCAGCGATGCGGCATTTTTACTCGTCAATCAAAGCATCACTAGTTTGGACCAGCAAGTCGCTGAGCACAACAGCTCGATTTCCACATTGATTATCAATTTGGCAGATCAACAAAATCAGATTTCTGATAACCGCAATCAGATTTCAGCGACCAACAATAATTTAAATACTCAAATAGGTGGATTGCAGGGACAGATAAATAATACCAATTCCACGCTAAGTAACTTAACAGGCGTGGCAGAGGTAGTGTCGAATAAATCCACAGCCACAGATTTAGGAGGGGCTAATCCTTCCGATCAATTATATCCAAGCCAAAAAGCAGCGAAGACTTATGTGGACCAATCGATTTCTCAAATTGCGACAAGTGGAGTTCCCGATGCAACCACATTGGCTCCTGGAAAAATTCAGCTTTCCGGGGATTTGGGTGGAACAGCCACGAACCCCACGGTCCCTGAACTGGCCAATAAAGCGAATATAGCTTCACCCACCTTTACGGGAACACCGACTGCCCCTACTCAAACATCAGGAGATAATTCAACAAAATTAGCCACGACCGCTTTTGTAGCTACAGCAGTAAGTGCAGCTAACGCTAGTCCTGCGGGCGTTCCTTATGCTGGTGCAACGGGCCCCGTTGATTTAGGGGCGTATAACCTAACGGTCAACGGAATTGTTGTGGGCATTGGTGGTGGTGATAATACCAATACCTCCATCGGAAATTCGTCCATGCGCGCGAATACGGGCGAGCGAAATACAGCATTTGGTAACTCAGCGCTACAATCTAATTCGGTAGGTACAGATAATACCGCCGTGGGGTATTTTGCCTTGCAAAAAAATACGGCAACAACA
>JABMMK010000167.1 GCA_013205605.1 Cytophagales bacterium
AATGTGGCCTTTTCATCCTTTCCCAAAGGGTTGGAGGAGTTCCTTGAAAACCTAATACTCCGACTTGTTGCTCAGAATGTTGGCGATATTGTACATAGGAAGCCGGTATAAACGAAATTTTATTTTCTAACGAAGCGGCAATACCCATCCAAGCGTCGTGCAAAAAATAACTAGGCATATTGGAAGGGAAAGGAGATATTTTAGTAAAAAATGATTTCCTTAAGCACATGGTGCAACCTGTGACCCGATTTCCGTCTAATAATATTTCTAAGGATTTTCCCGCTTTCCACTCATTTTGTTGTTTTTCTCTGAATCGAAAGGTAGACCAAAGCCTCTTGCCAGATATTTGGCCAAATTCATCCACCAACACAGCATCCGTGAATGCTACGTCAATTTCAGGTCTTTGATTTAAATACGTGACAATACGTTCAATTTTTTGACTGTCCCAAAAATCATCTTGGTCAGCAGGAAAAATATAATCTCCCGTACAAGTAGATATCGCTTTTTCGAAATTTCGGTAGGTCCCTAACCGAGTTGGATTTTGATGAATTTGCATGGGCAATCGATCCTTGTACTGCAATAGGATTTCCATGGTTTTGTCCGTTGAACCCTCGTCAAAGACCACAAGTTCATCGATCGGCATGGTTTGGTCGACCAAACTTGCCAATTGAGTTCTTAGGAATTTCTCCCCATTAAGGGTACAAAGTGCAACTGATATTCTCAAAACAATCTCTTTTTAATGGGCTTCAAGCCAGTTGGCTCCCACGCCAATTCCCGTTTCCATCACAACGCCCAAATCTAATGCATGACACATTATGTCATTTATCTTGTCACGAAGGTAATTAATTTCACGAATATGTGCATCAAAAACCAATTCATCATGCACTGTTAAAATCATTTTGGACTTCAATTTTTCTTTTTCTAAGAAATTCTGAATCTGTATCATGGCGACTTTGATCATATCTGCGGCTGAACCTTGAATAGGAGCATTGATCGCATTTCGCTCAGCAAATCCCCTTTCATTCATATTAGCTGACATGATATCGCGCAAATACCTTCGTCTACCCAAGACCGTTTCCACATACCCTAATTCCTGAGCCGTGTGAACGCAGGTGTCCATATATGTTTTTACCTTGGGGAATTCTACAAAATACTGATCTTTAATTTCTTTTGCCTCCGTTCTCGATATGGCTAATTGGCCCGCCAACCCAAAGGCCGAAACCCCATAAATAATTCCAAAATTGACCGTCTTAGCTTTTCTACGCATATCGGAATTAACCTCTTCCAGCGGAACATGAAATACTTTAGCCGCGGTAGCTTTATGTACATCTAAGCCGTTATTAAATGCTTCCAGCATCGAATCATCTTGCGAAAAAGCAGCCATAATCCGTAATTCTATTTGCGAATAATCAGCGGATAAAATTTGGTATTCTTCGTTTCTTGGGATAAATGCTTTTCTGATTTCACGTCCCCTCACCGTTCTGATAGGAATATTTTGCAAGTTGGGATCCTTAGAAGACAACCTTCCAGTGGCGGTTACCGCTTGCATAAACGAGGTGTGAATTCGACCGGTTTTGCTTGAAATCAATTCGGGTAAGGCATCTACGTAGGTCGACTTCAATTTTTGAAGTTCGCGGAAATCTAAAATGAGGGAAGCGATGGCATGTTCTGATTCCATTTTGGAAAGAATTTCTTCACCGGTCATGTATTGACCCGTTTTTGTTTTTTTCGCTTTCGGATCTAATTTTAATTTTTCAAATAAAATTTCTCCCAATTGCTTCGGTGATGCGATGTTAAATTCTTGCCCCGCCGCTTCATAAATTTTTTGTTGGACTGCTTTAGAATCAACCTCCAAGACTTTTGACATCTCTTTCAAAAATGGAATGTCTAAATTAACGCCCTCTCTTTCAATCGACGATAATACACGTGATAGTGGCATTTCAACCTCCTGTAAAAGCGTTATAGCCTTAGGGTTTGATAATAGTTTTTGGTCTAGAATAGGTTTTAATTGGAGTGTAATGTCGGCATCCTCAGCGGCATATTCTTTGACGGCCATGACATCAGCATCCCTCATATTTCCCTGCTTGATTCCTTTTTTGCCGATTAAACTTTCGATCGACATCGGTTCGTAGTTTAAATAGGACATGGCCATGGCGTCCATATTATGACGTTTTTCGGGCTCGATTAGGTAATGGGCCAACATCGTATCATAGATATCTCCTTTGATTTCGATGCCATAATTGGCCAATACACTCATATCATATTTGATATTTTGGGCAATCTTTTGAATGGTTTCATTGGCAAAAATTTCCTTGAATAGGTCAACTTGCTTTTGACATTCTTCTTTGTTTTCCGGAAAGGGTACATAAAATGCTTCAGCTTTTCGGTAGGCAAATGACATTCCCACTAGCTCCGCTTCCACAACGGATAAGCTAGTTGTTTCCGTATCAAAGCAAAATGAACTTTGTCGGGCTAAAAAACCGATCAGCGATTTGATGGCTGCTTCCCCCTGAATTAAATGATATTGATGCTTTGTGTTTTGTAAGTTGTTGAAACTGAAATTCGCGGGCTCGCTAACGCTCTCCTCTATACTTCCTTGAACTTGAGCAGTTTGCGGAGCTGAAGATGCGGCAAACATATCCATTTGGTTTGCGTCCTTCTTCGGCGCTACCTTAGGTTCTGCGCTGGGAGCTGGGCTGTCCTCTCCTAAAATTCTTTTCCTTAATGTTCTAAATTCTAACTCGTCTAGCAGGGGTTCTAAAAGTGCACGATTAGGAGGCGTGGCCAATAATTTCTCCTCTTCATATTCGATCGGAACTTCACATAAGATACGCGCAAGGTGTTTTGATAAGATTCCTTGCTCCCTAAAATTGATTAAGTTCTCTTGTAATTTTCCTTTTAAAAGATCCGTATTTTCCAATAAATTTTCCAAAGACTCAAATTCTTCCAATAGTTTTTGTGCCGTTTTTTCACCGATTCCCGGAATTCC
>JABMMK010000168.1 GCA_013205605.1 Cytophagales bacterium
ATAAAAGCCTGCTGGTTTATCATGATAAACCACAGCGTTATTATTTGTTTGATATCTTACGGGAATCATGCAATTCAGTTTATATAAGCTGTAATAAGGAACAAGTCAAGCAAATGTTTTCAGGCTATCAGTATATTATTGACGAACCTGCATTCAATAATGCCGGACCTCTTACAGCCTGCCTTTCAGCTTTTAAGCAATTTCCCGGTCGAGATATTTTGTTAATTGCCTGCGATTACCCTTATCTTACAGGGGACGAAATCAGAAGGTTTATTGATTTTTTTGCCGGTAAGAATAAGCCAGCAGCATTTTATAATCTTTTAGAGAAAGTTTTTGTTCCAGTTTTGGGATATTATCCTGCCGGATCAGAAGCGGCCATGCTTAATCGGAAAGAGGATTCAAGGTATTCATTAAACCAATTATTAAAAGATGCCGATGGCTTGAAATATGTTCCCAAGGATTTGAGAAGCTTGATAAGCTTTGATACACCCGCACAATTTAAATCATTCAATATCCTTAAGCATTAGTTTTCAGTTTCAGTTTTAATTGTATCTACCTTTAAATATTACATGAGTATTGCCAAAATTGAACATATCGTTGTCAAAAAAGTGAATGAAAATAATGTTCATTCCGTTCTTGAAGCATTGGCTATTGAAGATCCATTGTTTTTTATACTGACCTGGAGCTCCCCAACTGGAAAGATGTCAAGGCAGATTTCGGTTACGATGAGGACTCCGGGAAACGACGACGAATTGGCTGTAGGATATTTATTCAACGAAGGGATTATCATTGATCCTGCTTCTTCCATTCAATCCATTGAGCATATTAGGACGGATAGCAATAAAATAGAAGTTGTTTTAAAAGAAAATATTTTACCAAATTTAAAGGGGGCTGATCGCAGATCTTTTGTTTCATCTTCCTGCGGGGTATGTGGAAAGACCGAGATAGATTACATAGAATCTCCATTTAATGCGGTTGGAAAACCTATGACTATCTCAAAAGATATATTATTTGGTTTGCAAGATACATTAAGGGAGAAGCAATCTGTTTTTGAAGAGACAGGCGGCATTCATGCGGCTGCTTTATTTACTTCCGATGGAAATCTTATTTTAGTAAGAGAGGATGTTGGCAGACATAATGCCCTGGATAAAGTCATTGGAAATGCTTTATTATCAGGTTTATGCCCGCTGGTGCAGACAATTTTGTTATTAAGTGGACGTGCGAGTTATGAGCTTATCCAAAAGGCATCTATGGCCGGGATAAGAATAATTGCTTCTGTAGGAGCACCATCCAGCCTGGCAGTTAGTTTAGCCCGCGAAATGAAGATTACGCTTATTGGTTTTTTACGTGACGGACGATTTAATATTTATACTGAATTTGACAATTTTCTAGATTATGAAACTTCGAATAAATGACAACTCAGTGCGATTCAGGCTTAATAAGCTCGAAGTTGCTATTTTGGCCAAACAAGGATTTCTTGAAGCACAAACCAATTTTGGCTCCGCTGTGTTTTTTTATGCAATAAAGGCAGATACAGCCTCCGATACCATGCATGCAGATCTGGAATCTAATCGTATTGTTCTTTATGTGCCCGAAGGAGAAATAATCAATTGGCCCGATAATGATAAAGTGAGTATTCGTTTTTCACAGGGGTTAAAAAATGGAAAAAGTCTTAGTTTGCTGTTGGAAAAGGATTTTGTATGTCTTGATGATACAGATGAAGATCAATCCGATAATTATGAAAATCCCAAAGCAATTAGTAAATAATGGCTGAAGAAAATCTAAATATTCCATCGGAAGAAAATCCTGAAGTATTTTTAGGATTGAGGCTTCGCAAACCATCAGATTCTGCTGCCGGTATCCCGGGCGTTACGCAGGCATTGAAGCATATTTTAAAAGAAGCGGGGCCTGCTAGAGGGTTTAAAGCATTACTTAACCTTAATCAGAAAACGGGGTTTGATTGTTCAAGCTGCGCCTGGCCTGATCCTGATGATGACCGAAATGGTGTTGCTGAATATTGCGAGAATGGCGCAAAAGCAATTGCAGATGAAGCAACCACAAAAAAAATCGGGGCTAAATTTTTCAGTGAAAATTCCATATTTCAACTTGCTAATCAAAGCGATTATGAAATTGGCAAACATGGCAGAATTGCGGAACCTCTTTTTTTACGGAAAGGATCTTCTCATTATGAATCTGTCAGCTGGGAATTTGCATTTGACCGGATTGCAAAGGAATTGAATTCACTCGCCTCCCCTGATGAGGCCATGTTTTACACTTCCGGAAGAACCAGTAATGAAGCTGCTTTTCTTTACCAGCTTTTTGTGCGGGAATTTGGAACAAATAATCTACCTGATTGCAGTAATATGTGCCATGAAAGCAGTGGCGTTGCATTATCTGAATCCTTAGGAATTGGAAAAGGGTCAGTAACATTGGAAGATTTTTACCAAGCCGAGGTGATTATGATATTGGGGCAAAACCCAGGCACCAATCATCCCAGAATGCTGACTGCACTGCAAAAGGCGAAGGCAAAAGGGGCAACTATTATTTCTGTTAATCCCATGCCGGAAACGGGGTTAATGGCATTTAGCAACCCTCAACAAATTGGAGGATTGTTGGGACATGAAACCAAATTGACAGATATTTTCCTGCAGATCAAGTTAAATGGCGATATGGCTTTATTACAAGCCTTGGAGTTGATGATGATCCGTGATGATCATTGCAAGCCGGGTTTGGTACTTGACCGAGATTTTATTGCTTCTAGCACATCGGGATTTGATCAATTTGAAAAACATATTTTAAGTAATGATCTTGAACAATTAATAGCCTCCACTGGACTAAAATATCAAGATGTGGAAGAGGCCTATTTTGCCATTCGCGATAAAAAGAAGATTATAGTTTGTTGGGCCATGGGAATTACGCAGCATAAACAAGCTGTAGATACAATCAAAGAAATTGCTAATTTCCTTTTGTTGAAGGGAAGTATTGGTAAGCCGGGGGCCGGAACTTGTCCTGTCAGGGGCCATAGTAATGTGCAGGGGGATCGTACCATGGGAATATATGAAAAACCTTCCGTTGGGTTTTTGGATTCAATCAGGGATAATTTTGGCTTTGAACCTCCGCGCAATCATGGTTTTGATGTGGTTGAAAGTATACGTGCTATGCATTCAGGAAAGGGAAAGGTATTATTTGCTATGGGGGGTAATTTTTTGTCTGCTACTCCGGATACAGGTTTTACCGCCGAAGCACTACGCAATTGCTCACTTACTGTTCATGTATCTACAAAACTTAATAGAAGCCATTTGGTGCATGGAGAGGAAGCTTTTATTCTTCCCTGTTTGGCTCGTAGTGACAAGGATGTGCAACAAGATGAAATCCAGTTTATTACCTGCGAAAATTCAATGGGAGTAGTGCAGATGTCGAAGGGAATGCTAAAACCAATTTCTGATAAACTTCTTAGTGAGCCAGTCATTGTATGCCTTTTGGCAAAAGCTGTTTTAGGAAATCGCAGCAAAGTGAATTGGGATCAATATATGCTGCATTATGATGCTATAAGGGCAGATATTGAGCGTACCATTCCTGGGTTTGAAGATTTTAATCATCGTGTCAGGAATCCCGGAGGATTTTATTTGCCTAATTGTAATCGGGAGGGGAAATTTGATACCGCTTCCGGAAAGGGAATATTTAATATCGCCGTTCCAAATGTACCTGCATTGGAAAAAGATGAATTAATGATGATGACAATCAGGAGTCATGATCAGTTCAATACTACCATTTATGGTAATGATGATCGCTACCGTGGCATATTTAATGAACGGCGAGTAATATTTATGAATGAAAATGACATGAAGCGCCTTTATTTACGCATCGGAGATGTTGTTGATATTACTAATAATTTTGGTGGCGTCTGTCGAATAGCCCGAAAATTTGTGGTAGTAGCTTATTCAATAGCGGAAGGTTGCGCAGCTACTTATTTTCCTGAAACCAATGTATTGGTTCCAATAGATAGTGTGGCGGAAAAAAGTAATACTCCTACATCCAAGCTTGTAGTAATAAAAGTTATAAAGCACCAAGGGAAGGAGGCCGTATGATCAAATTAAATGTATTCTTTCTCAATCAAGCTTAGATATGGGTTAATTGAGTATCCGATGGTACTTCTTTAATGCCTGGCGCCAAATTGTAATTTCAGAAAATTATCCGACCCTAAAGAATTATCTCAAAAATCTAAAATGGGTAGTTATATGCCTAATGGGGTCAACTTTGCACCTGTGTTGAAAGTACTTAAAGATACTAACGCACAGGAATGAAAATTGAGGTTTTATGGCACAAATATACATTTGAGCATTTTACACAAGGATATTGGCTGTAACATTCCACCTATTAAGGGTGCAATCAGAGAAGTCATCAGAAATGGCGACTTTTTTCGTTTAAAAACCTCCCCTATTACATCCATTCGTAGATTTTCGTGGTTCAAGCCCAGCAGAGGATTTGGTGATTTTTAGACTTTTTTCAATGAGAATTATACTCGAAATTTTTGTTTTGTGCCAAGAATTGAATTGGTCTAAGAAAAACATTCATTTCTTCCCCAAAATATCAGTTACTTATTTTTAAACGGAAACTCAACACTCAAATACTCCCAGCTCAATTTTATCTTGCCTTTTTTGGCATTGATGGGCAATACTTGGTAAGTCAGTGCTTCCACTAACGTTTCACTTTTGATGGGTTTTACCTTGATTCGTATGATGTCATTTTCTTCTTTATAATCATCTGCTAAGTGCATATCCCACGTTTTACTCAAAATCAAAGTCCAAGTTTCTTTTCCTGGAATAGTAAAAAATCCATATTTACCTTTTGGAATAACTTTACCTTCAACGAGTATATCCTGACCAAAATCTATCCAGGTAGCTTTGTGAGCTCCCGATGACCATACTTGATTATAGGCAACTAAACCATTCCAAATATTCCGACCTCTCACACTCGGCGACCCGTAATCTACATGTACGTGATTTGTGCCTACCATTGTCATTGCGGTCATTTTAGGACTTTTGGGTTTGACCGCTGTTTTACTGGTATCGGCTTGGGGTTGATGGTTTTGGTGTTGGGCAGAAACACTAATTGAAAGTGCCAAGAATAAGGTTAAAGGAGTAATTTTTTTCATGATTTTAACTAATTATGTAATTGATTTTTTACGGGTGTTCTTAATAGAATGAGGCACGACAAAATGGTAATAAACTAAACACAGAAAATATGGTCAGTATACTTGATGATATTTCAAGCATACTGACCATAGTAAGAGCTACCTAATTACAATTCCATTGGGTTTTTTACCAACAGAAATCGTTTTTATAACTTTATGTTGCATCATATCCACAACCGATACACTGGCTGCTTCTTGATTAGTCACATAAGCCGTCATGTCTATAAAAGCAATGGCATGACTTCCTGCCGCCGTAACAAACGCACCTGAAGGAAGCATTTTTCCGGTCGCATCTTTGGTCCACCAATGAACTTTCCCCGCCTTTGGGTCTGTTACCCACATCTCTTTCATATCAGATTGGTACGCCACAAAACCCGGCTTAAAACCTAATACAACCGTTTCAACCACTTTTAACGTTTTTACGTCAATAATTGAAACGGTTTGTCCATCTTCATTATCCACGTACATTCGGGCATCCGCTCCCGTCCATGCCCCTACCGGATTCATTCCCACGGGAATTGTTGCTAAGATTACTTTGGATGCAGGATTAATGGCAGTAACCGAATTACTCATTCCATTTGCCACTAAAGCAACTGTTCCATCACTTGAGAACGTTACTTCTGCGGGTTCTTTTCCTACTACAATCGTATTTTTCAAGGCAAAAGTGGTCGCATCATAAACCAAAACTTTTCCAGCTTCATCCATTTGAGAAGTCCAAATTTCTTGACCATTGCTTGAATAAACAGCATTATGATTCATAACGGGCGTCTCGATTACTTTTACATTCAAGCCCGTTGTAGCGTCTAAAACGGCAAACTTACCTTTCATTCCAGCCATACCCCCAGCGTGACCCGCACTCAAATCCATACCTGGCGCCGCAATGGCTACTTGCGTTTTTGAAGCATTCAAATAAATGTGATGTGGATATGCTAATGATTTCCCCATATTCATTCCTTGCATTTGAGTTCCTGAACCATCTGTTAATTGTATTAAATCAGAAACCGTGTTGGTACTCAAATTGATAACTGATACCGTACTACTTTCCCCATTGACCACATAAGCAGCAGGATAATTGATGTTTAGTTGTGGTTGGTTTGAGTCCATGTCCATGCAACCTACTAAGGTCATGGTAAAAATTGAAATCACAATCTTTCTCATATTTTAGTTTTTTATTAAAGTTTAATGATCAATAGTGTCCTAAA
>JABMMK010000169.1 GCA_013205605.1 Cytophagales bacterium
ATGGAATTCAGCAGGATGCGGGTCAATTCAATAATATTTCCCCAAACGATATAGAATCAATTTCAGTTCTTAAAGATGCCGCTTCAGCTGCTGTATATGGTGCAAGAGCAGCTAATGGGGTTGTTGTTGTAACAACTAAAACGGGAAGCGGAGAGGTTAAATTCAACATAGATACAAATTTCGGCTTTCAAAATTATTTCAGATATCCAACCGCACTTACTGATTCCTACGAATATTTAAATTATCGGGCTGATGCTGAATTAAATGGCGTTTATAATGGAGGAACTGGTAAAGGGACTTCAATAACTCCAGATTTACTAAGCCAGTATAAATCAGGTACAAATCCTTTATATCAGAGTTTTAATTGGAGAAAATATATTTTTGAGGATAATGCAAATGCTCCAATGAACACCACGAACTTAAATTTTTCTGGGGGAGGAGAAAAAGTTAATTTTTATGTTTCTGCTACTAATTTAAGTCAAAAATCGAATTTAGGTAATGAATGGAATTTTAATAGAACTAATTTTCAATCAAATGTAACTGCAAAGCCAAATAAAAATTTATCCATCAGCATGAATGTGAATGGAAGGCTTGAAACTAGAACAAATCCAGGTGTACCGGGAGGGGATGATTATAGTTTACCTACACAGGCTGTTTTGCGTAATACGCCATTGGAAAGACCATTTGCCAATGACAATCCATTATACTTAAGTGATCTTGGTGGACATGCAGCCACAAATTATGCTTTTTTAAATGAGCAATTGGGTGGAAAATTCAGACAGAATTGGCGTGTATTAACTTCTGCATTAAGTATTGATTATAATGTTCCCTTTATAAAAGGTTTGAAATTCAAGGGAAATTTTTCCCATTATATTGCTGATTTATTATACGATAATACGGAGTATACTTTTATCACTTATAGTTATAATCCTGCGGATAAAACGTATATAAATAATGGTAAGGGTAGTACAAACCCTTGGAGAGAAAGGGAACAAAGAAAAGAACTTAATACGACCATTCAAGGTATAATGACATATGATAATAAATTTAATAATCATTCTATTGGTGCAACTTTAGTTGCGGAGAGGATTTCTCTAACCAGTTTACGCAACTGGTTACATTCAATCCCTATTTCTAATAACTTGCCTCTTATCTATTTTCCAACAATGGATAGATATGATGACACGGAATCTAGCCAAGCAAGTGTGGGCTATGTCGGAAGGTTTAATTACAACTATTTTGATAAATACTTTGTGGAAGCATCCGTAAGGCGTGATGCATATTATATTTTTGATCCTGATAAGCAAATCGGATACTTTCCTTCAGTTTCTGCCGGATGGAGACTTTCAGAAGAAAAATTTATAAAGAATTCAATCATTGGAAATATTTTAAATGATTTTAAATTGAGAGGCTCTTACGGACTTCTTGGGGATAATCGAAATATAGTTATCCCTTATGCATATTTACCAGGATATACTTATGCTGTAAGTACAAACATTTTAGATGGAAATGCCATATTAACCTCTAGAGATAAGGGTTTACCTACTAATTTACTTTCTTGGACTAAGAGTTTGATTACTGATATTGGATTTGATTTTGGTTTATTTGCAAACAAATTAACCGGGTCTTATGATTATTTTTATCGTAAAAGGTCCGGACTTCCTGGTACCAGAAACGATATCTTATTGCCTAGGGAATTAGGCTATGCATTACCCCAAGAAAACTTAAGGTCTGATGCACAATTTGGACATGAGATTTCTTTGCTTTATCAAAATGCAATTGGAAACGTTAAGTATAATGTCGGAGGGAATTTATCTCTTACTCGAAGTATGAGTCTTTTATCCTATAATCCTTTATTTTCAAATTCTTGGGACGAATATCGTAATTCAACAGAAAATCGATATGGTCGAATAGATTGGGGTTATCAAGTGATTGGTCAATTTACATCTCAATCTGAAATAAATAATTACAAGGTAAACAATGATGGGCAAGGGAATAGAACTTTGATTCCAGGTGATTTGATTTATAAAGACCAAAATAATGATGGTAAAATTGATGAGTATGATCAACGACCAATAGGTTATGGAGGAACTGGAGATGTGAATATGAATCCTAATATAAATTTTGGATTTACGTTAGGCCTTTCTTATAAATCGTGGGCAATTCAGGCTGACTTTTCGGGAGGATCTGGAATATCATGGCTTCAAAATGCAGAATCTCGTTGGGCATTCCAAAATGGAAGTGCAAGTGGTGGAAACTTGAATACCATCTTTCAGGATAGGTGGCACCGAACAGATGTTTTTGATTTAAATAGCGCCTGGATACCAGGGAAATATCCAGCAAACAGATTCGATCCTAAAACTGGACATAGTAATTATGCTTCTACTTCTGATTATTGGATGCAGGATGTAAGTTTTTTACGATCAAGAACTATTGAATTATCGTATTCAATACCTGATCGATATTTGAATAATTATAAAATAAAGCGCGCGAGATTTTACATAAATACGTATAATTTATTTTCCATAGATAATTTGAAAGAGTTTCAAGTAGATCCAGAAGTTTCTAATGCAAGTGGACTTCAGCCGGCTCAAAATAGAGTTGTAAATGTTGGTTTCAATTTATCTTTTTAAAAAATATAAATTTATTAATATGAAAAAGTTCATTATTATCCTAGTTGTTTTTTTAGGAATTGATTCATGTAATTCAGATAAGGAATTCTTAAATGTACCTCCTTTAAATATATTAACTCAAGAAACAGTTTTTAATGATCCAGCATTGGCCTTGTCTGTATTGGGTGATTTATATAATAGAGCTGTGGATTTTACTAGTCTAAAGACTGGATGGCTTTCTTTTACTGATTTTGGCGAATCTTTTCCTTCAGATGGAAGTACTGTCTCAAACACTACTTGGGATTATACTGCATGGTCTTTATATGAATATGGCTATGTAAGGGATTTAAATTTATTTATTGAAAGGATAGCTATATCAACGGCTCTTAATCCTGCTGATAAATCTCGTTTTATAGCAGAAGCTAGATTTTTGAGAGCACAATATTATTTTGAAATGGTTAAAAGGATGGGCGGAGTACCCTTAATTACAAAATCATTAGTTTTTCCTATTGGCGGGGACATAACAACATTTCAGGTAGCAAGATCTAAGGAGCATGAAGTTTATGACTTTATCATCACGGAATCTGAAGATATTAAAAATTCTCTACCAAACGATGCGAATACTAAATCGCGCGCGACTAAGGCAGCTGCTTTAGCTTTGCAATGTCGAGCAGCACTCTATGCAGGTTCAATTGCTAAATATGGGTCAAAGACCCCATTAGTTAGCCTTCCAGGAGATATTGTTGGAATTCCAGCTAATAAATCACAGCAATATTATGCCAAGGCATTATCTGCTGCAAATGAAATCATTGATGGCAAGGCCGGAGCTTATAAACTGTATAATTCAATTCCAAATCTATCAGAAAATTTTTCTGCGATTTTTTATGATAAAACTACTTCAAATAAAGAATCCATTTTTGTGGAAGATTTTAAAGCTTATGCAGGTAAAACGCATATGTTTACAACAAATACCCAACCATTTTCTCAATCTGAAGAAGCTGCTAATAGTGATGCGGGTAGATTAAGTCCTTCATTGAACTTGGTGCAGTCATTTGAAAAATTGGACAACACTTTTAGTCCTATTGAAACCATAAATAGCGATGGAACTCCAATGTATTATTCCTCCATTACTGATGTGTTTAAAAATAGAGATGCTCGATTGGCCGCTACTGTTATTTTGCCAGGCGAATCATTTAAAGGCAAATTGGTAGATGTTTGGGCTGGATATATTCTTTCAAATGGTACTGTATTTACCGCTGCAAACTCAAGTGTTTTACGTGCTTTACCAGGTACTACTGAAAATGTTCAAGTAGTTGGATCAGATGGTCCTGTAGATGGTTTGGCATTTCGGACTCAAACAGGTTTTTATAATAGAAAATATTTGGACCCAATACCTCAATCAGGAACAAGAGGAAGAGGTAGCGACTTACCATTTATTCGATATAGGTATTCGGAAATACTATTGAATGCAGCTGAGGCTAGTTTTGAATTAGGTGATTTCTCAAAGGCATCATTTTTCATTAATCAAGTTCGATCTCGTGCTGGATTTACAATTCCTATTACTTTAAATTCTGATAATGGATTTGATCGAATTGCCAATGAGAGAAGGGTAGAATTTGCATTTGAGGGACATTTTTTATTCGACATGAAAAGGTGGAGAATAGCAAATTCGGTATGGGATGGATCTAAAATGACCACGACAGATTTAAGGTCTAATATTGGGATAGCTACGAAAAGAAATACTCCGCCATTTGGGTTGCTGCCATACAAATATTTTAATCCTGGTAATATTAATCATGGAAAATGGCTATTTATAGAAGTATTGCCAGGTAGGGTAACCGGGGCTCTTAATTTTAGAAATGGTAATTATTATTCTCAAATCGATCCTTTAGCCATTATTGCAAATCCTAAATTATTAAAACAACCTAATCAATAGAGGGGAGTACATTATTAAAAATTTAATAAATAGATCATGAAAAATAAAATTTATTTCATTTTACTTATCTTTTCAATTTTAATTGTTTCATGTGAAAAAGATAATTTTACTCCACCTTCATCTACATTGAGTGGAAGACTCACTTATAAAGGCGACTCAATAGGTGTGGAGTTCAACCAAGTTCCTTGGAATTTATTCCAAACGGGTTTTAATAAAAAAGGATTTATCGCGGACACATTCGCTCCAGAAGGGACTTATAGCATTTTAGTTTTCGATGGAGACTATAAATTTACAATTCCTAAAAACCAAGGTCCGTTTTTATGGAAGGAATTAACCAGTAACTCACGAGATTCGGTAAATGTATCCTTGAGAGGTAATCAAATATTGGATATCGAAGTTATTCCTTATTATATGATTAGAAAGCCATCATTTTCATTTATGAATGGTAAGATCTCAGCTACTTTCGACATTGAAAAAATTATTACCGATGTCAACGCAAAATCAATTCAAACAGTCAGTTTATTTGTAAACAATACGCGATTTGTTTCGAGTCAAAGTAATCAAAAGTTGGCGCAAGTAGATTTGAGTGGGGCTGCTATTACCAATTTAAGTAATATTTCATTAAGTTTAACGGCTCCAAATTTACCAGTGGCAGCTGAAAAATATATTTTTGCACGTTTAGGGATTAAAATAACTGGGGTGGAGGATATGATTTATTCATCTGTTCGTAAAATTCAGTTATAATTCCGATTTTTTTATGTTAGTATGAGGATTAAATATTTAATTATTCTTTTATGTAGTTTATCATTTAATTCTTTTGCAGAATTTTCTTTCAACCGTACCAATTTTCCATTAAAAAAGAAAGTTGGTACGGTTGCTGTTTCTAATATCTTCAAGGTAAAATGGCAAGTAAATAAAACTGATTTCGGAGAATTGACTTTTAATATGGACAAAAATGCTCCTTTATTAAAGTCAATTAAAATATTTAAAAACAAATCAGTTAAAGTAATTGCCCAGAATCTTGATCCAGTCTTTCTTTTAAATATTGGAAAACGCACACTGGATACGAATCAAGGAGTCTGGAATGTTTTCTTTGATCGAGTTCCTAAAAAGCCTTATAAATCGGTTAAGGTACAATTGGATAAAAGCCATTATGACATTGTAAAAAATGGACATAAGACGCTTATTAAAATTTCTAAATTACATGCAGATATTTTTAGCGGAGACCTTGAAGTTACTTTATACGATGGGAGTTTTTTATTTAATATTGCCGCTGTTGTATCTACTGATTTAGATTCTACTGCTATTCTTTATGATGCTGGTTTAGTTTCTAAATCAAAAGTATGGGATAAAATTACTTGGTCTGACACCGAAAATAAAATTAATATTTCTGAAAGTAATTTGACTGATACATCTAAAAATGTGATGTCAAAATACAGGATGATTATAGGTGAAAAAAATGGATCAAGTCTTGGATTGTTTCCTTCTCCACATCAATATTTTTACCCATTAGATGAGGCATTTAATTTAAGTTTTAATTGGTATGGGAATGGGTATAGAAATATGGTTGATGGGTATGGTATTGGAATTAGGCAAGACCCTTTTGGCGATAAAAGGTATGTGCCTTGGTTTAATGCTCCACCAAAAACAAAACAACGGTTAAATTTTTTCTGTCTGCCAAGTATTGGGAAGGCAACTCTTACAATTGAAAAAATTAAAAAATACACAAGGAGTGATTCTTATGCAAAATTAGCAGGGTTTAAGACAATGCAGAGTCATTTTCATAACGAATATATTTCTAATGTAGTTTTAAAAAAATTGCCAATTCTTGAGGAACCAAATTTTATAAAAGTTTTTAAAAATACAGGTGTTAATATTGTTCATTTAGCTGAATTTCATGGTAAAGGGCACCCTAAAGGCCCTGATAGCTTAAGACTAAATGAATTAAATGAGTTGTTTTATCATAGTGAGAGGCTTTCAAATAAAGACTTATTAGTATTGCCTGGAGAAGAAGCAAATAACTTTTTTGGAGGGCATTGGTTAGCGTTTTTCCCAAAACCTGTGTACTGGGTAATGTCAAGAAAAAGTGATCAGCCTTTTATTTCAAAAAATGTTAAATATGGCGATGTATATCACATATCCAACAAAGATGAAATGCTGAAGCTTTTGGAGATAGAGAAAGGGTTAGCTTGGACGGCACACGCCAGAACCAAATCATCAACATTTTTCCCTGATACCTATAAGAATGAAAATTTTTTCAAATCAGACCGATTTTTAGGAGCTGCTTGGAAAGCAATTCCAGCAGATCTATCTTGGGATAGGTTAAGTCGAAGAGTACTTGATTTAATGGATGATATGAATAATTGGGGATTAAGAAAGCATGTGATTGGCGAGGCTGATTTATTTACAATTGAACCAGAAAATGAAATGTATGCTCATTTGAATGTCAACTATCTAAAATTAAACAAGGTGCCTAAATTTAAAGATGGTTGGCAAGAAATTCTTGATGTAATCGAAAATGGCGATTTTTTCACCACTACTGGTGAAGTTTTAATTCCTATTTTTACATTAGATGGGCAAGGGCCAGGTAAAACAATTAAGTTCAACAAGCAAGTCAAATTAAATGTTGGTATTCATTGGACGTTCCCATTGAATTATGTTGAAATAATCTCAGGGGATGGAATAAATGTTTTTAGGCAAAGGATCAATATTAATCAGTATAAGGAATATGGACAAAAATTATTCTCGCTTAAACCCAAAGTAATGAATAATAATATTTCGTGGATGAGGTTAGAAGCTTGGGATATTGCGACAAATGGTGCTTTTACGCAAACTATTTGGTTTAAAAAATAGGTAGGTAATAATTTTAGTTAGAAGTCTTCAGTTAATTAAGC
>JABMMK010000170.1 GCA_013205605.1 Cytophagales bacterium
AAATTTGGCGTAGGACCCATCCATATTTGCGCTTGGTCACAAATGCACGGCGATGAAGCAACGGCTACGATGGCATTAGCTGATATTTTTCTTTTTTTATCCCAGAAGGGGGATGCGTTTGATGAAATAAGGGAAAAATTGCATCAAAAGATTACCTTATTTGTTATTCCAAGATTAAACGCTGATGGAGCCGAAAGGTGGACAAGAGAAACCGCTTTAGGAATCGACATGAACCGAGATGCGGGCAAATTAAACTCGCCTGAAGCGAAAATTTTACACGATTGGGCACACCAAATAAATCCAATGTTCTCCTTCAATTTACATGATCAACATCGATTGTATTCAGTAGGAAATACTCCACACCAAACACACATCGCATTACTTGCCACGACAGGGGATGAGACGGGAACATGGACAGATTCTCGCTTGCGAGCAGGAAAATTGGCCAACAGGCTAACCCAAATTGTGCAAGAAATTTATCCGAACAAACTTGCCAAATGGACTGATGAATATAACCCCAGGGCTTTTGGCGATTATTTTCAAGGCCAAAACTTTGGTTTAATTTTATTAGAATCTGGGGGTGCAGGTTGGGATTTAGAGAAACAATCCTTACGAAAAACGAATGCCTGTTTATTACTAGATGCCTTCTATGCCATAGCCAACGAAGAATGGAAAACGGAGGAGATTTCAACTTACCAATCTTTGCTAACCAATGAAAGAAATATCTTTGACATTAAGCTATTGAATGCTCCCATTGGCCTTAAAGACAAAACCATTAGGGCCGATTTAGGCCTTAACATCTGCGAAGAATATATCAATGGCCAAATTGCCTTTACCTGGACATTAGAAGAAATTGGAGACCTTAGCATTTACTCAGGATTGACTGAAATTGACGCAAGTGATTATCAATTAAGCGACCAACAATACCTTGAAAAAGGAAAAAATTATACCTCCTTACAAATGACCTTTGACAATCGAACAGCTTTTGATTTAACCCATTACACAAATAAAATAAATAAATAACGATGACATCATTACCCGTAATTATTATAGGCGTAAATCCATTTGCCATAGAAGTGGCTCACATATTACAAATCAACAACGTAGTTATATACGGATTCTTAGATGATGATCCCAAAAAGCAAGGAACAGAAATAGGCGAAATTCCTGTATTAGGCAACACAGAAGAGAACACCTATTGGGATTTAATTGGCAAAACTTGTGGCGTATTTGTTGCGCTAGAAAATCCCATTGAAAGAAAAAAAATGATTGAAACCATCGAAGAAGACCGAAAAACAAAACCGGTTAATGCCATTCATCCCAATGCATTAATCGCCAATGTGAAGAGTTTATCCTATGGAATTTACATCGGCGCAGGTTCCATCATTTCCCCGGAAACTAAAATAGCTGACAATGTAATCATTGGTCCAGGGGTAACGCTTGAAACCGGCGTAATCATTGAAGAATTTTCTCAAATCGGCGCCGGATCAACGGTAGGAAAAGGGGCTAAAATTGACAAGAATGTATTTATCGGCATCGGTTCTACTGTCGTAGGAAGTTTGACTATTGGCAAAGGGTCGACCGTAGGAGCTGGCAGCGTAGTGATAGAAAATATACCCGCTGGCAAACGAGTGTTCGGAAATCCAGCTAAAATACTATAGGAATTACAGCTTTTCAATATTCTGTGGCTCAACAATACTTAGGAAATGAAACCTGAGGTATAGTTGGGCCACAATGATTACATCGTCCCCGCAATAAGCCGCTATTCGCCCTAAACCATTTTCCTTATAAAAGACGTGATTTACCCGGTCACCTGAAAGATCCATTTTTGCACCTTCTATCCCCATCAATTCAGCCAACAATTCTAAGGAGCTATACGATCTGCGATCACCAAACTTCCACATTTCCATCGTGTCTTGATGTATAATCTCCCATGGCTTTTTGCCTTGTAATTGCAATGATTTCGGGATTTCCAGCCCATTCGCCAACATTCTCCTACACAAATACGGAAAGTCAAATTCCTTTCCATTGTGAGCCACCAACGTAAGCTCCCTAGACTTATATGTTTTATTGATGAAAGCAATGAACTCTTGTAGCAGCACTTTTTCATCTGCATTGGCTATGGTCTTAACCTTCAACGAAAGCTCGCCCTGCTTATTAACAAACAAAAACCCCATCCCAACCACAATGATTTTACCAAACTCAGCATACAAAGCAGCCCGCTCAAAATACATTTCCTCCAAAGAGATATTGGCCGGATTAGCCAAATTCTTCGCTTTTTTTACCCAGAAATCTTTCATTTTATTGGAAATCGAGGAAAAATTCTTGGATCCGCTTACTGTTTCGATGTCAATGAATAATGTATTCTTAAAGTTTTTTATGGTCTCCATTTTTGTTTCGCGTGGAACTAGTTCATTAATTTATACGGATATCGTTTCACGTGGAACATGAATGATTTCAAATCCAAATAGGTCACAAAGGTGACCCAACACTACTTCTTTTACTTCTATTTCATTGACGTCAACGCCTAATTCATGGCTTAAAGAGGTTACTCCTTTTTCGGAAATTCCGCAGGGCACAATGTGTGCGAAGTAAGATAGGTCGGAGTTGACATTAAATGCAAAGCCGTGCATGCTAATCCAACGAGATGCTTTTACGCCAAAAGCACAAATTTTTCTTGCTTGATCAGATTCATGATTTATCCAAACACCGGTTAGCCCATTAATTCTGCCAGCGACCAGGCCATAATCTCGACAGGTAAGAATAATGGCTTCTTCAAGCATTCTTAAGTACAAGTGTATATCAGTATAAAAATTCTCTAGGTCAAAAATAGGATAGCCAACGAGTTGGCCTGGCCCATGGTAAGTAATGTCGCCCCCTCGATTTGTTTTGAAAAACGTCGCATTGATGGTATGCAAAAACTCTTCGCGCATCAAAAGATGCGAAGCGTCGCCGCTCTTTCCTAAGGTATATACATGGGGGTGTTGACAGAACAAGAGATAATTGGGCGTTATGCTTATTTCGTTTTGAGGGCGATCCCGATTGGCCAATTTAATTTCAGATATCTCCGTCATGAGGCTTTCCTGCATATCCCAAGCTTCTTGGTACGGCACAAGATTTAAATCAACAACTTGGACTTTTTTATTCTGATGGTACATATGGGGCTCGACACGTCTAATCATAAAAACAAAGCTCGTACTTTGGCCAAAACAAATATACGAGAATGGCGAAACATTTAAAGCAGGGCCAACAGGCGGAGTGGCTAGCGGCCCGGTATTTAACGAACTTAGGTTATTTAATTGTTGAGAAAAATTATAGATCCGGTAGGGCAGAAGTTGATATCATTGGACAAATGGGCAAGTTCTTGGTTTTTTTCGAAGTTAAATCCTTACAAAAAACATTTCACGGAAATCCGGAGGATAGCATAGGTAAACATAAAAAACACATGTTATTTCAAGCGGCAGACGCCTATCAAATGGATAATAATTGGCACCAAGAGATCCGTTTTGATGCGATTTCGGTTAATTTTTACCCGCAAGCCATCAAAATTGAGCATTTCGAAGATGCTTTTTCGTAAATTCGTAGTTTGAAAAATAAATATGATTGCATTCTTAACCGAAGACATAACATTTGAGTTAAAAGAAAAGCTGAAACATAAGGCTTGGCTTAAAAAGGCGGCGAAAGCTGAAGGCTTTAGAATAGGAGAGCTGAATTATATTTTTTGTTCCGACGTTTATTTATTGGACATCAATCAAAAATATTTGGGCCACGACACCTTAACCGATATTGTCACATTTGACAATTCCGAAGAGCCCAAAATGATTGAGGGGGATATATTTATTTCCATTGAAAGGGTTCGTGAAAATGCGTTAAAATTTGACACTGCCGCCTCAGAATTAAAGAGAGTGATGATACATGGATTATTGCACCTTGCTGGCTATAAAGACAAGGACAAAGCCCAAAAAGAATTGATGACCCTTAAGGAAAACGAACACCTTAAAACATATTAATACCCTAAGTGTTTCACGTGAAACACCCAATTAAATTTGCATGCAAAATACATACGACGTCATAGTAGTAGGAGCGGGACACGCAGGTTGTGAAGCGGCACATGCAGCAGCACAAATGGGTTCGCGCGTTTTGCTCATTACCATGAACATGCAAACCATTGCACAAATGTCCTGCAACCCGGCGATGGGCGGGGTGGCCAAGGGGCAGATTGTGCGAGAAATCGATGCGCTGGGGGGAATGTCTGGAATCATTTCCGACAAAACCATGATACAATTTCGAATGCTGAATCGATCAAAGGGTCCGGCTATGTGGTCGCCTAGGTGTCAATCAGACAGAATGAGGTTTGCGGAGGAGTGGCGTTGGGCATTGGAAGAAAATAAGAATGTTGATTTTTGGCAAGACTCGGTCCAACAAATCATCCTAGAAAATGGCGAAGTAAAAGGAGTAAAAACGCGCATGGGCATGAGCTATTTTGCGCCGAGTGTCGTGTTAACGAATGGAACTTTTTTAAATGGGCTCATCCATATAGGAGAGAAGAATTTTGGAGGGGGGAGAATGGCGGAGCCTATGGCGATGGGACTTACGGAACAATTGCTTGAGTTGGGTTTTGAGTCGGGGAGAATGAAGACCGGCACGCCGCCTAGGGTAGACGGAAGGAGCTTAGATTATACTGCGATGGAAGAGCAAAAGGGAGACGAAAACCCAAGCTCTTTTTCATATATGAGCGAGACCCATATTAAGGAACAGCGCTCTTGCTGGATCACGCATACCAACTTAAAAGTTCACGAAGCATTAAGAAAAGGCTTTGATAAATCGCCGATGTT
>JABMMK010000171.1 GCA_013205605.1 Cytophagales bacterium
GAACTGCACCTCAGTATACACATCCTCAGTATGGAAGTTCTGCTCAGGCAACTTTACCAGCCTATTTGCATGCGAATGGTTCAAATGGCGTACGTGGTTCAGTAGATATGGCGGCCATTCAGGCAGCTTATGCAGCTAGTCCGTTAACTACTTTTTTAATTAGACCTAATTTAGCTGGAACGAATTGGTTTGATGAGATTACTCGATACGGAACTACCATGCGTCATTCTTTGGGTATCGGTGGTGGTACTGAGAATGGTCGTTTTTACCTAGGAATTTCAGGACAAGAGCAACAAGGTATTTTGTTGGAAAATGATTTCAAACGTTATTCTGCTCGTTTCAACTCTGAATTTAATTTAGGTAAGAAGGTACGTATTGGAGAGAACTTACAGTTCACGTATCGTTCCGTTCGTGGCCAAGCAGGTGGTAATGGTGGATTAGGAATTGCAGCAGATGAGTCGGTGATTTTGTCAGCTTATCGTATGCCTACTGTTATTCCAGTATTTGATGATTTTGGTTCTTATGCGAGTACTAAGGCTGCAGGATTTAATAATCCACGTAACCCTGTTCGTCAGATCATGCGTAACAACTTGAATGACAACAACTTTAATGCAAATGCAGTGGGTAATATGTATGCTGAATATGAGCCGATTAAAGATTTGATCATCAGAACTAGTTTAGGAGGTCAATTCAACAGCTCTGCTTTTAAGAATTATAATTATCGTTATCTTGGAGATTCGGAGCCTGAGGCATCGGATTCTTTTTCTGAGGGATCTAATTATTTTATGAGTTGGGTTTTATCGAACACGGCTGCATACAAATATCAGTGGAGAAAACATGGTGCTAAAGTTTTAGTGGGCCAAGAAGCTTTGAATACTGGAAGAGGTCGTAGCATTAGTGGTTCTGGAATTAACCCGTTCTCGATGGACATGGATTTCTTAACTTTAAATGCAGTTCAATCTCCTGTCGTTAACTCAAATTTATTTAGCGGAGTTAATTTCTACTCTTTATTCTCTAAGTTAGATTATAACTTTGATGAAAAGTATTATGTAACTGGGGTAGTACGTCGTGATGGTTCGTCTCGTTTCGGTTCTCAAAGCCGTTATGGTATTTTCCCTGCGTTTTCTGCTGCTTGGCGTGTAACTTCTGAGGCATTCATGGCTGACCTTCCTTCGATCACAGATTTGAAAATCCGTGGAGGTTGGGGAGAAATGGGTAACTCGAATAACGTAGACCCAGCGAATCAGTTCTCTTTATATGCGGCTAACCGTGGTA
This sequence comes from Cytophagales bacterium, assembly GCA_013205605.1. GTDB lineage: Bacteria > Bacteroidota > Bacteroidia > Cytophagales > Spirosomataceae > Aquirufa. The sequence continues at coordinate 1,276 of JABMMK010000171.1, forward strand.
ACTCATTCTATCCAATTTCTGGACAAAGTTCAGGAGCGAATGAAGGTTATTTCCGTTCACGTATCGGTAATGATGCTGCCAAGTGGGAGACTTCAGAAACGTTGAACATTGGTTTTGATGCTACTTTATTAAATGGTAAGTGGGAAGTAGTATTGGATGTTTGGAGAAAAGATACGCGTGATTTGTTATTTGGCGTACCTCTTCCGGCGGTTGTTGGTAATTCTGCATCTGCTCCTGCGGTTAACGTAGCTAAAATGCGTAACCAAGGTATCGATTTCCAAATCATTAATCGTGGAAATATCACTTCTGACTTGAAGTATGAGTTAACCATCAATAATTCATTTTTACAAAATGAGATTGTGGCCTTTGCTCCGGGTATCACCAACTTAACAGGTGGTGCATTCCGTGGTATTGTTCCAGTAAGAATGGAAGTAGGACGTTCTCTTTCTTCATTTTATGGATATAAGGTATTAGGATATTTCAATTCTGCTGCTGAAGTTACTTCGTCTCCTGCTCAATCAGGTGCGGGTGTGGGACGTTTCCGTTACCAAGATACGGATGGAGATGGAAAAATTACTCCAGCGGATCGTACTTATTTAGGTTCACCGGTACCAACATACACAGGGGGTGTCAATTTAGGCTTGACGTACAAAGATTTTGAATTCAGTGCATATTTAAATGCATCTGCTGGAAACAAAATTTGGAATCAGCAAAAATGGTTTACAGATTTCTTTGGAACATTCCAAGGGGCTGGAAAGGGTGAGCGTGCAAAGCAATCATGGACTCCTGCTTTAGGAAATTCTGCTGCAGCTCCTATCTGGGAATCAGCATCTAGTATTTCCACTTCAGGTGCTGAGAACTCTTGGTACATTGAGGATGGAGATTACATCCGTTTCCAAAACATTTCATTGGGATATAATGTTCCAGAGAAGTATTCTTCTAAGTTAGGAATCAAGCGTGCTAAGTTTACTGTTTCGGCAACGAACTTATTCACAATCACTGCATACAAAGGATTAGATCCGGGTGTAGGTGGTGCGGCTGATACTGGATTTGGTATTGATGTGGGTAACTATCCAGTTACACGCGGATTTAACGCATCGATCAATTTGAATTTCTAATTTAACGAAAATCAATTTTAATTATAAGAAAATGAAAAAATATCAAATTTTAAAGCGAATAGCTTTAGTGAGTGCGTCAGCGTTTATGTTGACCTTCGCTTGTAAGGATCAGTTTTTAGAAGTTGCACCAACTGGCTCTTTAGCTCAAGCGCAATTATCTTCAAAAGCTGGTGTTGAGGGTGCCTTAATTGGTGCTTATGCGCAGTTGGCAGCTAAAGGTTTCTCTCGTTTGGGAGCAGCTAACAACTGGGTTTGGGGTTCAATCCGTGGGGGTGAAAATAACAAGGGTACTGACCCTGGTGATTACACGACCATTAACCCAATCCAACGTTATGAGGTTGATGCAACCAATGGAGATATGAATGATTCATGGAGAGCCAAGTATGAAGGTATTGCACGTTGTAATGCTGTCATTAACCTAGCTAGTGGATCAAAAGAACTTTCTGCTGCAGATAAAACTCGTATCATCGCTGAAGCACGTTTTCTACGTGGATTCTTTTACTTCGAATTGAAGCGTTTATGGAATTCGGTTCCTTACGTGGATGAGAAAGTAGGATATGGCCAAGGAATTGAAAAAGTTGCGAATACTCCTGCTATTTGGGATAAAATCGAAGCTGATTTCAAACATGCTTACGACAACCTTACTGAAACTCATTCAGATGTGGGTCGCGCAAACAAATGGGCTGCTGCTGCTTTGTTAGGTAAAGTTTATGTTTACCAAGCGAAATGGGCTGATGCAAAAGCTATATTAACGACTGTCATTGCTAGTGGAAAAACGACTAATGGCAAGAAATATGGTTTGGTTACAAAATTTGCTGAAATTTTCAATGCTGAAAATGACAACAATGAGGAGGCTATTTTTGCGATGCAATCTTCTATGAACACGGGTAATACAAATAATGCCAATGGTTTTGACGACTTGAACTACCCTTATAACACGGGTTCTGATGGTCCAGGTAACTGTTGCGGTTTCTTCCAACCCACTTTCTCGATGGCTAATGCGTATCGTACAGTAGGTGGATTACCTATTCTTTCTGAGCAAGGTGATGGAACTCCTGATTATAACTTAGCTGCTAATGCAGTAAAGAATGATTATGGTATTAATACAACTGCTGCTTTCAAAGAAGATACTGATCCATTAGATCCACGTATTGACCATACAATCGGTCGTCGTGGTATCCAGTACTTAGATTGGATCGAGCATCCAGGTGCTGACTGGATTCGTTCTCAAGTATACGCAGGTCCATATTCTCCAAAGAAATATGTGTACTACAAGCGTCAAGAGAATAGTTTGACAGATGGTTCTGGTTGGACACGTGGTTACGCTACAATGAACTTTAATATCATCCGTTTCGCTGATGTGCTTTTATTAGCTGCTGAGGCTGAAATCGAAGCAGGAAGTTTAACGACTGCTTTAGGATATATTAATCAAATTCGTAAGCGTGCGGCTAATGAAGCTGGTTTTGTAACCAAAGGTGGAAAGCCAGAAGCAAATTACGTGATCAATCTTTATACAGCTTTTGCTGATAAAGCTGAGGCCACTAAAGCACTTCGTATGGAGCGTTTGTTAGAGTTAGCTACAGAAGGTCACCGTTTCTTCGATTTAGTTCGTTGGGGTATTGCAAGCAAAACGTTGAATGCATACTTGAAACACGAATCTAAATACTTAGTAACTAAGTTTGGCGGTTCGAAATACACAACTGGAAAAGATGAGTATTTACCTATTCCACAAGCTCAAATTGATATTCAAGGTGCTGCTGTATTAAAGCAGAATCCTGGGTATTAATTCTTGATTTTGTAATTTTTTAAAAAAGGTGGGGAGAAATTCCCACCTTTTTTTTATTAATTTTGTTTGATTAAAATAAGCCATGAAATCCATTCATATTCCTTTCATTCTCATTTTTTGTATCTTTTTTTACGGGTGTAAAACAAAGTCGACCTTTGAACTTATCCCTAGTGAAGATTCTGGAATTGAATTCAACAATCAAATTGTGGATAATGATACCCTCAATATTTTAACCTACGAATATCTGTATAATGGTAGTGGTGTAGGATTAGGTGATTTTAATGGAGATGGCTTATTAGATGTGTTCTTTTCAGGAAGTCAGGTCGACAGCAAACTGTATTTAAATCAAGGGGATTTCAAGTTTAGTGATATTTCAAAATCCGCTGGAATAAATACCTTGGGCCGCTGGTGTTCAGGTGTTTCCGTGGTCGATATAAATGCGGATGGATTATTGGATATTTATGTGTCTACTACCATGAAAAACGCAGCAAAAGATCGTGAAAACTTGTTGTTTGTCAATCAGGGTGTGAAAAATGGAATGCCCACTTTTAAGGAAATGGCTACAGAATATGGAGTGAATGATTCGGGCTATTCTGAACATGCTGCATTTTTTGATTATGATCGCGATGGGGATTTGGATTTATATGTGCTGATTGACGTGATAGACCAACAACCTGCTTTATTTAGACCTAAGGTGACCGATGGCTCTTATCCCAATACGGATCGCTTGTATCGATGCGATTGGTCTACCGATTTAAAACATCCTGTGTACACGAATGTCTCAAAAGAGGCGGGAATTACGATCGAAGGATTTGGTTTAGGTGTGGCCATTTGTGATATTAATCAGGACAATTGGCCTGATATTTATGTGACCAACGATTATGTATCGGATGATTTATTATACATCAATAATAAGAACGGTACTTTTACAGATCAGTCCAAAAATTATTTTAAACATACCAGTTTAACGGCGATGGGGAATGAGGTTGGCGATGTCAATAATGATGGATTAGCCGATATCGTAGCCTTAGATATGTTGCCAAAAAATACAGAAAGAAAGAAACAATTAGCGCCACC
>JABMMK010000172.1 GCA_013205605.1 Cytophagales bacterium
GGGGATGATGTTGGTCGCTCCAAGGCCCTCAATTTTCCCGAAGGTCAACACCGAAGGCAATCTTGGATTTTTATTTCGAGAAATGATTTGTTGCATGGCCACAATGATGTGCGAAGCAATCAAAATGGGATCCACACAAATATCGGGCATGGCGCCATGGCCACCTTTCCCTTTCACCGTCAAGTACAACTCATCCGCACTAGCCATGTACATGCCTTCCCGAAAACCGATTTTTCCTACCGGGATATTCGGAGCGACATGTTGGCCCAAAATCCCAGCCGGAACCGGATTTTGCAAAGCACCATCCTGAATCATAACGCTGGCTCCCCCAGGTGCTTTTTCCTCCGCAGGTTGAAAAAGTAATTTTATCGTCCCCTCAAATTCTCCCCGTATTTCTTGTAATATTTTCGCCGTGCCGAGCAAAGAAGAAGTATGTACATCATGTCCACAGGCATGCATGACGCCTTCACGCTTGGATTTATAAGGCACTTCATTTGCTTCAAAAATGGGCAACGCGTCCATGTCGGCGCGCAAAGCAACCACACGCTTAGTCGGATTCTTGCCTTCTATCTTAGCGATTAACCCAGTATTAGCGATGCGCTCTGCTTGAATTCCCATGGAATTGAGTTGGGCCAACACATAGGCCTGAGTCTCTACTTCATGGTAAGAAAGTTCAGGATTTTGATGTAGGTGATGGCGATTTCCGATCACTTCCAACGTATTTTTCTGGGCTATTTCCTTAATCTTTTCAATCAGCTGGGACATGTGTTTTTTCTTTTTTTTTGCAAATCTACAAAGAATGAACAATACCCTCGAGCCCTGTGGACAAAAGCGATTAAAAAATTATTATTTTTCTGTCTAAATAATGCCATTGATTTGATAAATTTCTTACCTTTAAAACGAGTAGAGGATATGCGAAAAAAGCGAAAAATTATTTTTGTCTATGAGTCAGAAAGTGTTAGTTCTCAATCAAGATTATAGTGCTCTCACGATTTGTTCGATGCCCAAAGCTTTCTTGTTGGTCTACCTAAACAAGGCCGAATTAGTCGCCGAATCAAGCACTGCAAAATTGCACTCGATCTCACAAACTTTCCCCTTCCCCTCTGTCATTCGCCTACATCGATATGTTTACTTTCCATATAAAGGCGTTGTTTTAACCCGACAAAATATTTTTAAGCGTGATGCTAATAAATGTCAATATTGCGGATCTAAAGACCATTTGACTTTAGACCATGTGATGCCAAAATCTCGGCAGGGAAGAACTTCTTGGGATAATTTGACGACCGCTTGTAAATACTGTAATTCGAAGAAAGGAGACCTCACCCCAGAGGAAGCGGGAATGCATTTAGCACGTCACCCTTTCAAACCATCTTTTGTTATGTTTTTGCGAAATTTTTCCGGAATTTTGGACGAACAATGGATTCCGTTTGTGGGATCTAAGAGAGAACCCATCTATTAAGTATGAAAATTTCATTTATTGGCGCAGGAAATGTGGCTTGGCATTTATCTCAAGCATTTGAAAATGCAGGAAATTCTGTCCAAGAAGTTTTCAGTCGAGACCCCAAAAAGGCAAAAGAATTAGGTAGCTTTTTATATAATGCACGTGTACAAGAACATTTAGATTTTTCTGAATCCACATCTGAAGTGTTTTTTATGTGTATCCCAGAGTCCGCATATCCCCAAGTTTTACCGGAGCTTATATTGCCCAAATATGGAATTTTAGTCTTGGTTTCAGGCACAGCCCAATTGGCAGAATCGATGCTTTTGTACGATCCACTTCGGGAAAGCATGAATCAGATTGGGGTTTTTTTCCCAGTCCAACATGTCCTAACGGGAAGAAAATTAAATCTTTCAAATACGCCTATATGTGTTGAGGTACTGGTGGAGGAAACGGAAACCAGTTTATTAGCACTTGCCAAAGATGTGTCCGATGCGATTTATTTGGTCAATGGAGATGAACGGAAAAAGATTCATTTGGCGATGCTGATGGCGGGTACATTTACACAGCAACTTTGGAACCAGGCGAAGGAATTGTTGACCTCAATTGAATTAGAACCTCAGTTAATCCAAGGGGTTGTCGAAAATTACATGAAGTCATTTTTCTCCAATCATCCCATTTCTCCAGCTCAAGAAGCCGCAAAATTACAAGATGGGAGAATGGTGATGGACCAACAATCACTCATTGAACGCCCAGAAATGCAGGAAATCTATAAACAGATGTTGGCCTTAATCAAATCCCAATCACTTGATTAAGGGTCGGTCCATCTCTTGAATGACACGGACTTTACTGAATCCCAAAATAATGGTGTGAGCCACTGGATGGGTAAAAATGTAAAAGAGGCTATCGCCACTTGCATTTTTCTGTATACTTGGAGGAATTTCTTGTTGGATTGATTGGCTATAATCCAACGCATCCAAAATGTCTTTGATTTTTTGATCACTCACTTGATTTTTTAGATCGGTAGCTTTTCCTACAAGAATTGAAATCCCATATTTTTTTGAAAGGGTAGCCAGGTCTAAAGCCGATTTTTCACGTAGCTTTTTTTCTATTTCTTTTTGAACACCTAAACCCCAAGTATCTACCTGGTTTACAATTTGTTCTGGAAGGACGCGCTTAACCTGTTTGGCTTTCATTTCTTTTACTGCGGCAGCCGTATCTATGCGTGTTGAAAAGTCACAGGAGCTGAATCCTAAGATAAAAAAGAGCAAGAAGAGTTTGGATACCGACATAATAAAAAAGCGTTGCGCAAAGGTATTCAACTAATTGTTATCTTTGCAAAAATTTTTAAAATAGAAAATCATGCTTGAGCAGTTGGAGGCCATTAGGGAACGTTTTTTAGAAGTGGAGCAACAGATCGCCATGCCGGAAGTCGTATCAGACTTAAAGAAATTCAAAACATTAAGTAAGGAATATAAGGATTTACAAAAAATTGTCGATCAGTATTCTATCTATTTGAATTTATTGAAGTCGATCGAGGAGGCAAAGGATGTCATTGCCACAGAAAAGGACGAAGATTTCAGGGATATGGCTAAGGCGGAGTTGGACGAATTAGTTCCAGCGGAGAAGGACATGAATGAGGTATTAAAAGAGATGTTAATCCCTCGGGATCCGAATGATTCCAAAGATTGTATTTTGGAGGTTCGAGGAGGTACCGGTGGGGATGAGGCAAGTATTTTTGCGGGTGATTTATTTCGGATGTATCAGCGCTATGCTGAAAAGATGGGTTGGAATTTCCAAATCATGGATTTTACGGAAGGGTCAGCCGGCGGATATAAAGAGATTATTGCCTCGGTTCAAGGCGAGGATGTGTACGCCAAAATGAAATTTGAATCAGGTGTTCACCGCGTTCAGCGGGTACCAGCGACTGAATCTGCAGGCAGAATTCATACGTCGGCCGCTTCGGTGGCTGTGATGCCTGAAGCGGATGAAGTGGATGTGCAGATCAATATGAATGATATTAGAAAGGACACTTTCTGTTCGTCAGGAGCGGGTGGCCAGTCAGTAAATACGACTTATTCAGCGGTTCGTGTGACGCACATTCCTTCTGGACTTGTGGTTCAATGTCAAGATGAACGTTCTCAAATTAAGAATTTTGATAAGGCTATGACTGTTTTGCGTTCAAGGCTTTATGAAATTGAGTTGGCCAAACGTAACGCAGAAATTGCAGGTGCGCGAAAATCTTTGGTAGGTTCGGGAGACCGTTCCGACAAGATAAGAACGTATAATTATCCACAGGGTCGTGTAACAGATCATCGGATCGGATTGACTGTTTATAATTTGCCAACCGTCTTGGACGGAGAAATAGGTGAATTTATTGAGCAATTGAGGATTGCGGAAAATACCGAAAGACTAACGGAGGGCGCTGCGTAAGATTTTTTAAGCCTTTTCAAGTTTAAAGCTGAAGCTAGTTCCTTTGTCAACTTTAGAGATGACCGTGATTTGGCTTCCATGAGCTTTCACGATGTGTTTGACGATCGATAAGCCTAAGCCAGAACCACCACTCATTTTAGCCCTACTTTTATCCACTCGGTAAAAACGCTCAAATAATCTGGGAAGATGTTCCGCTGGAATTCCAGGTCCATTATCTTTCACTGAAATTTGAAGATTTTTCTTTCGTTCTTCGATCAACACATTCACCTTGCCTTCCTGATTTCCATATTTGATTCCATTGTCAATTAAATTGACCAGCACCTGTTCCATGCGTTGGCTATCTGCTTTGACTAATAGGGGGCCTTCCTTGCCGGTCAACTTCAATGACGCTTTTTTTGATTTGGCTTTGGCCTCTAATTGTTCAAAAATATCTAATATGATGGGACGCAAATCGATCGATTTTTTGTCAATTTTAATGGCACCGGTTTCTATTTGAGAAACGGTCAACAAGTCTTTCACTAAAACATCTAATCCATCGAGACTCTTTGCCGCTTTTTCTAAAAATTTGGTTCTAATTTCCATGCCCTCTTCTGGATTATCAAGCAGGGTATGCACAAAACCTTGAGCGGCAAAAATGGGGGTCTTTAATTCATGTGACACATCGGCTAAAAATTCTTGTCGGTATTTAGCTGATTTTCTCAATTCCTTCACCTCGTCTTCTTTGGTCGTAACATAGGAGTTTAATTCCTCCGTTAATAAGGCAATCGGATTATCTTTTTCGATTAATTGAGACCGAGGAATGACAGAAAAGTTCTTCTTTTTTATTTGCTTGATGCGGTCATATAACAAATTAACTTCCTTGAAAACTAAATAGTCCAAGGCAAAATAAATGAGAATAGTTCCAAAAATCAGGCAACTAGTAAAACACACAAATAGGGTGGCTGTATCTGAGGTGGGTAAAAACGAAATGAAGGCAGTCGTTACTCCGGCAATGACAATAGCTAGAACAAGGGATAGGTATTTTGGACTTAGCATATCAGGTATTTTGCTAAATTTCACAAAAAATTAGGAAAATCCCTATCTAAATCATTCAAAATCTTTTGATTAAACCCTCTTCCAAGACAAATTTTGTACCTTTACACTTTGAAAGGAATCACATGGAATTAAATTTACTAAGTGCTATTTCTCCCGTGGACGGGAGGTATCGTCGACAAACAGCTGTTTTGGCGCCTTATTTTTCTGAATTTGGTTTAATTCAATACCGTGTTCGCGTTGAAATCGAATATTTTATTGCACTTTGTGAAATCCCATTAAAACCGTTAGCTAGTTTCCCTTCAGGTGCTTTTGTTGACCTGCGAAATTTATATCTCCAATTTTCTGAGGCGGACGCGCAATGGATTAAGGAGAAGGAGAAGGTCACCAACCATGATGTCAAGGCGGTTGAGTATTTTATTAAAGAAAAAATGCTTTCGATTTCTGAACAGCATGGGGACTTGTCGGCCTACGTGGAATTTATTCACTTTGGGTTGACCTCTCAAGACATCAACAATTCAGCTATCCCGATGTCCATCGCGGAGGCACATCATAACGTTATTTTACCTGCCTATATTTCAGTCATTGAAATCCTTTCCAGCTATGCAAATGATTGGAAAGATATTCCCTTGCTTGCACATACACATGGACAGCCCGCTTCGCCTACTCGGCTTGGGAAGGAAGTGATGGTATTTGTGGAAAGGTTGAATCGCCAATTAGATCTTTTGTCTCAAATTCCATTTACGGGGAAATTTGGGGGTGCTACTGGAAATTTCAACGCACACCAAGTCGCTTTTCCGGACATTAATTGGCCCCAATTTGCCGCGAAATTGCACAGCAATTTAGGCATTGTGCGATCCAAGTATACGACACAAATTGAACATTACGATAATTTGGCAGCCTATTTTGATGGCTTAAAAAGGTTGAATACGATTTTAATTGACCTTTCTCGAGACGTATGGCAATACATTTCCATGGGGTATTTTAAGCAAAAAATTAAGGAAGGGGAAATAGGTTCTTCTGCCATGCCTCATAAAGTAAACCCCATTGATTTTGAAAATGCGGAGGGTAATTTGGCTCTGTCAAATGCCACTTTCGAGTTTTTATCGGCGAAATTGCCAATCTCTAGGTTGCAGCGCGACTTAACTGATTCTACTGTTTTAAGGAATGTAGGGATGCCTTTAGCACACACGTTGATTGCCTTGAATTCATTGCAAAAAGGATTAGGGAAGTTGGAATTAAATGAATCAAAAATCACTCAGGATTTAGAGGATAATTGGGTTGTCATTGCAGAAGCGATACAAACCGTACTTCGTAGGGAGTCTTATCCAAAACCGTATGAGGCGCTCAAGGATTTAACGCGTCATCATGGCAAAATAGATCAAGCTGTTTTTCATCAATTTATTGATGGCTTAGCGGTTAGTGAAGCGATCAAAAATGAATTGAAATTGATCTCTCCGTTCAATTTTGTTGGCCGAGACGAAAATTAAGAGATGAACCAACGATTAATGCATATTGCTTTAGTGGTGGCTGATTATGACGAGGCGATTCATTGGTATACCCAAAAATTAGGTTTCAAATTAATTGAAGATACGACATTGAGTGAGGTGAAGCGTTGGGTTTTAATCCAACCTCCTGGAGAAGGGAGCTGCCAATTGCTTTTAGCGAAGGCTGCTACGGATGAACAAAAATCGAGAGTAGGGAATCAAACAGGAGGACGGGTATTTTTATTTTTACACACGGATGATTTTGAAAGGGATCATGAGAATTTGCGCCAACAAGCCATCACGATTGTGCGGGGACCTTCGGAAGAGGAGTATGGTAAAGTCCTAGTTTTCGAGGACTTGTATGGAAATTTGTGGGATTTAATAGGTTAAAGTTTTGATTTAATAGATTTCATTTTACATTTGTAAAAATTATAACAAAATGATAAAAGCAGCATACAACAAAAACGGTTGGCAAGGGTAATAAATCCTTGAACAGTTTTGCTGTGTGCACATATGATATGTTTTACAAAGGCTTGCTGTTCACAGTAAGCCTTTTTTTATTAATTTGTATTCAATTTAGAAACATGTCTACGACACAAAAAATACATATAAAAACGAGTAGAAAGACGCTTTTGGCCGATACGATGACGCCCATAGGTTTATTTCTTAAAATTCGGAAGAATTTCAAAAACTCGGTGATTTTGGAATCTGCTGATTACCATGGCCGTGAGCATGGTTTTTCTCATATCGCTTTTGAGCCGATTGCCAGTTTTACCTTAGATCAATCGGTGGTGGTTCAAAAATTTCCTGATGGTAGTGAGGAGAGATTTGTGTTGGCGTCGCGCCAACAAGCGATTTCGGCGTTAAAAAACTTTTCTGATCGTTTTGCTTTTACAAAGGAGGCGGGAGATTCGCCCATGGCCAATGGACTTTTTGGTCATATATCGTATGATGCGGTTCAATATTTTGAAGACATCGAGGTTAGGGGGAAAAGCAAGGAGACAGAAATCCCGTCCATTCGCTATTTTGTATATCGCTATGTGTTAGCCTTTAATCATTTTAATAACCAGTTGGCCTACTACTCGCATACCTATGATGGGAGCGAACCTAGTTTTGATGCCATTTTAAATGTCATAGATCAGCCTGCGGAGGCATTGGGGAAATTTCAACGCCAAGGAGAAGAACTTAGTAACTTGACCGAAGACCAAACTCGGGAAATTGTTCACATCTGTATAAAACATTGTTTGCGCGGGGATGTATTCCAAATTGTTCCTTCTCGCAGGTTTAGTCAAAATTATCATGGAGATGATTTTCAAGTGTATAGGGCTTTACGTTCCGTGAATCCATCGCCATATTTATTTTATTTTGATTATGAGGAGTACCGCATTTTTGGGGCATCTCCGGAGAAACAAATTAAGATTGACGGGGATTTAGCTGAAATTCACCCGATTGCCGGCACATTTAGGCGTTCGGGGGATGATGCGCGCGATGCGGAATTAGCGCAGGCATTGATTGCTGATCCCAAAGAATCAGCCGAACATGTCATGTTGGTGGACTTAGCCAGAAATGATTTGAGTAGGAGTGCTGAAAATGTGAAGGTGGAAACTTTTAAGGAGGTTCAGTTTTTTTCCCATGTTATTCACTTGGTTTCCAAGGTGACAGGACGTATGCAAAAAGGAGTTAATTCGCTCCAATTGGTCGCAGATACTTTTCCGGCGGGAACTTTAAGTGGGGCGCCAAAGCATAATGCAATGACGATTATTAATCGTTTGGAGCCTACCAACCGTGCCATTTATGGTGGGGCGATTGGCTTCATGGATTTTGAAGGCAATTTTAATCATGCGATTGCGATCCGAACATTTTTAAGCAAGGGCCAAACACTGTTTTTTCAAGCGGGAATGGGCGTGGTAGCTAAATCAGTAGTGGCTAGTGAAATGCAGGAAATACATAATAAATTGGCCGCTTTGCGTCGTGCATTAGAAGTGGCGGAAACTTTATCCTAGATTGATATGAATGTATTAGTGATTGATAATTATGATTCTTTTGTGTACAACCTGGTATACCTTTTGAAAGAGCTGGGTGCGAAGGTGGATGTTTTTCGGAATGATAAAATCTCATTGGAGCAGGTGGCTGCCTACGATCAGATTTTACTTTCGCCGGGTCCAGGCATTCCATCTGAGGCGGGAATTATGTTGGATTTATTGAAGGAATATAAGTCGAGCAAAAAAATATTAGGAGTTTGCTTGGGGCATCAGGCGATAGGCGAGGCCTTTGGATCCCAATTGCAAAATATGGGCGAAGTCTTGCATGGGGTTACGACAGAATGTGTGGTGACGGATCCGAGAGAAAAATTATTTCAAGGAATACCCACTCGCTTTGAGGTATGTCGGTATCATTCCTGGACGGTTGTGCCTGAAACGATGCCGGAAGATTTAAAAATTACGGCTGTGGATGATAAGGGTTTTGTGATGGCGGAGGCGCATCAAAAGTATGATGTTCGTGGGGTACAATTTCACCCTGAGGCATATTTGACCCAACATGGTTTACAGATGATTAAAAATTGGTTGAAATAACAATGAAAAAAATATTAGAGAGACGTGTAGAAGGTGATTCCCTTAGTGAACAAGAGGCTAGGGATATGATGTTGAAAATTGGGCAAGGCGAGATAAATCCAAGCCAAATTGCTTCATTTTTATCATCTTATTGGTATCATCCGATTCAAGTCGCTGAGCTCAAAGGTTTTGTATCAGCGATGATGGAATTAGCGGTGACCGTTGATTTATCTGAATTTGATGCCATGGATGTTTGTGGTACGGGGGGAGATGGCAAAGACACGTTTAACATTAGTACCACTTCGTCGTTTGTGATTGTAGGTGCGGGCCAGAAAATTGCCAAGCATGGAAATCATGGTGTTTCTTCTTCGGTGGGCTCGTCGACTGTGTTGGAATTTTTGGGTTTGAAGTTCAATAGTGATGCTAAAATTTTAAAGCGTAAAATGGATTCTGCGGGCATGTGCTTTTTACATGCGCCATTATTTCATCCGGCGATGAGGTTTGTGGGTCCTATCCGAAAAGAGCTTGGAATGAAGACCTTTTTTAATTTATTGGGACCTTTGTTGAACCCCGCTCGGGTCAATAAGCAATTGACCGGTGTCTATGCGCCTTCAGCTTTTGAATTATATGCGGGCTTTTTTAAGGAGAGTCAAAATAAATATGGAATTGTTTATTCTGAGGATGGATATGACGAGATTTCATTGACGTCTTCATTTCGTTTGACGACACATGCAGGAGAAAAAGTGTACCAACCTGCTGATTTAGGTTGTTCACAGGTACAGCAATCAGATTTGCATGGGGGAGCAAATGTCGAGGAATCAGCCAAAATGCTATATAAGATTTTACAAAGAGAGGGAACTGTGGCGCAAACACAGGCTGTTTTGGCGAATGCGGGTGCCGCTTTATGGGTGGCGGGAAAGTCGGCAAGCTTCCAGGACGGATATTTAATGGCGAAGGAGTCACTTGAAAGTGGTCGGGCTTTTCAGTCATTTAAGAAATTTATAATGGATTAAATAGGTTAAATAGACGCGAGGTATCGCGTCTCTACATGTTATGACGTGATAATCGCGTTGGGTATAAGAAATATAAAATGAGCATTTTAGATCAAATTATTGCGAAGAAAAGGGAGGAGCTTGCGGCATGCAAACGGAATAAATCCGTGGCTGAATTAGAGAAGCAGGGGTATTTTGCGCGCGCTTGCCATTCCTTGTCGATGTCTTTAATTGCGCCAGCATCTACGGGAATTATTGCCGAATTTAAACGCAAATCGCCATCCAAAGGAATAATCAATGATCGAATGGGTGTGGATGAAGTGACAAAGGGATATGTTGAGGCTGGTGCTGCATGTTTGTCGGTGCTGACGGATGAGCATTTTTTTGGCGGTACTTATGCAGATTTTGAATTGGCGAGAAAGACGAATCCTGGAACGCCCTTACTGCGTAAGGATTTTATGATTGACGA
>JABMMK010000173.1 GCA_013205605.1 Cytophagales bacterium
CTATTGATTTATGCCTTTTATTTACTCAGACCTTAGCGATTAATGGCTACCGAACTCAAAATCGTTTGAATGATTTGAAGCGTGGAAATATTATCTGCTTCGGCTTCATACGTTAAAATAATCCGATGGTTTAACACATCAGGCGTCATTTCTTTGATGTCTTCTGGCAATACGTAATCTCTTCCTTCTAAATAGGCCATTACTTTGGCGGCTAGATTTAAGTGAATACTAGCCCGCGGAGATGCGCCAAATTGGATGTAATCTGCCTCCTTAGTTAAGCCATAATCGGCTGGATTTCTGGTGGCAAATATGAGTTCAATGATGTACTTTTCTAGTGTTTCACTGATGGTAATCTTATTGATTTCTTTTCGAATACTTTGAATATCGTCAAAAGTCAAAATGGCCTTAGGTTCATATGTGAAGTCCATATTGGACATCTTTCTCATCACTTCGAGCTCTTGATCTTTGTCCAGGTAATTTAAAAATACCTTGAGCATAAATCGGTCCACTTGCGCTTCAGGCAAAGGGAAAGTTCCTTCCTGTTCCACAGGATTTTGAGTAGCCAAAACTAAGAATGGCTTGTCTAATGGATAGGTAGTTTCCCCGATGGTCACTTGTTTTTCTGCCATGGCCTCCAACAAAGCCGATTGGACTTTTGCGGGCGCACGGTTAATTTCATCTGCCAGAATAATTTGAGCAAAAATGGGTCCCTTTTTTACCTCAAATTCATTTTTCAGCGGATTATAAATCATAGTCCCCACTAAATCCGATGGCAATAAATCAGGTGTGAATTGAATTCGTTGGAAATGTAAATCTAAGATTTTAGCAAGGGTGTTAATCGTTAACGTTTTGGCTAAACCAGGAACTCCTTCTAAAAGTACGTGTCCACCGGTGAAAAGTCCGACTAATAGTCGGTTGATCAAGCGCTCCTGCCCAATCACTACTTTACCCATTTCGTCAATGACTAATTGAATTTTTTCTCTTGGTGTCATAATTAAAATTATTAATGCCCAACTCTACTGTAATTTCTTGTATTTTATTCGTTTGGGCGTTATATCATTTCCTAATCTTTTCTTTCGAGCTTCTTCGTATTCGGAATAATTTCCTTCAAAATAAGTGACTTGGGAATCTCCTTCAAAAGCCAAAATATGTGTGGCAATTCGATCTAAAAACCATCTATCGTGGGAAATGACTACGGCACAACCAGCAAAATTTTCTAATCCTTCTTCTAAAGCCCTTAATGTATTTACATCCAGGTCGTTCGTCGGCTCATCCAACAAAAGCACGTTAGCGCCCTCTTTTAGCATCATGGCTAAATGGACTCTATTGCGTTCTCCACCAGATAAATTGGCAATTTTTTTCTCCTGATCTGCTCCGTTGAAATTAAATTTACTCACATAGGCCCTCGCATTTGATTGTTTTCCACCTAACATTACCCAATCATTGCCATCTGAAACCGTTTCAAAAACTGACTTTTCAGCCATTAATTGATTATGTTCTTGGTCTACATAGGCTAGCTTAACCGTTTCCCCCACTTCAAAACTACCACTATCTGGCTGCAGCTGACCCGTAATTAATTTAAACATCGTCGTTTTACCCGCACCATTGGGTCCAATAATACCAACAATCCCAGCTGGTGGCAATGAAAAACTTACATTTTCATATAACAATTTGTCACCAAAAGATTTGGAAACGCCTTGTACTTCAATCACTTTATTTCCTAATCTTGGGCCCGCAGGAATGAACAATTCTAACTTGTCCTCCTTTTGCCTATTCTCTTCCGATAATAATTTCTCGTAGGCTCCAATCCTAGCTTTCGATTTGGCTTGGCGCGCTTTGGGTGACATGCGCACCCATTCTAATTCACGTTGTAATGTCTTTTGTCTGCGAGATTCTGTTTTTTCTTCTTTAGCTAATCTATTTTGCTTCTGTTCTAACCAAGAAGAATAATTGCCTTTCCATGGAATTCCTTCGCCACGATCTAGTTCTAAAATCCAGCCTGCTACATTATCTAAGAAATATCGATCGTGAGTCACGGCGATTACTGTGCCTTTATATTGGCGTAAATGTTGCTCTAACCACTCCACAGATTCCGCATCCAAATGGTTGGTCGGCTCATCCAATAATAACACATCCGGCTCTTGTAACAATAATCGGCACAAAGCGACACGTCTTTTTTCTCCTCCCGAAAGGGTATTAATAAGAGCTGTAGGATCTGGACAACGTAATGCATCCATCGCTTTTTCTAATCGGTTATCTAATTCCCAAGCATTAAAGTGATCTAACTTTTCCTGAACTTCTCCCTGTCTTGCTAAAAGCTTATCAAAATCCGCATCGGCATCACCAAAAGCCTCATTTATTTCGTCAAACTCTTTCAGTAAATTTTTAATTTCAAGCACCGCTTCTTCCACTACCTCTAAAACCGTTTTTTGAGGATCAAGTTGGGGCTCTTGCTCCAACATCCCCACGGTATATCCCGGGGACCAAACGACATCGCCTGTAAATGATTTATCTAGTCCTGCAATAATTCGTAGCAGGGTGGATTTACCGGAACCGTTAAGGCCGAGGACCCCAATTTTGGCTCCATAAAAAAAAGAAAGGTAAATATTTTTAATGATCGTTTTCTGGGGAGGAATTACCTTAGAAACGCGTTCCATGGAAAATATAATGGTTTCGTTACTCATATTTTGATTGAATTTTTTCTAATAACCTGCAAAGAATGTGATTTTTGTTTTAAAATTTGAATTTCTAATCAAAAATTCTTCATTTATTCATTTATTTTTAAATAAATTCGTGAGTTAAATTTTTTTATAAAAATTATAAAGTACAATTTGAGCCAAAGCATTTGCTTGAAGCTCTATGAATTAATCTTATGAAATCTGCCACAGAAAACGAGTATGGATTTTGCCAAGTTGGCAAGGTTTTCATACGTCCCTATTTAAATTTCCCACAAAGAGAAATTGGTTTTGTACGTGAAACAGAAGAAGCTTCTTTAGCTTATTTTGTCAAACGTTTTGAGTTAGCTAATAATAAAGTCAATATTTTAGCTCGCGAAGTGACCACGGTTCAAAATAAAGGGTCCTTTCTAACGAAGGTCGTTCAAATGAAAGCCTATTTAGGCAATTTTGACGGTTTAGGTGATTTTATGCCCTTATTTGACCAATTGGATCAAATGGAGTCTTACCTACGTGGACTTATTCAGAATAATCAAATTAAAAATCTGGAGATTAAAAGAGCATTGATACAAGATGCCGCTCAATTAGCTGAACAGGAAGATATCCTTAAAGCAACCGAAGATTTATTAGATACAAAAACTAAGTGGGTTAAAACAGGTCCTGTAGACAAACAATTTCAAGATGAACTTTCTGAGGAATTCCAAGCGGTACTCGATGCATTTTTCCTTCGTAGAAGAGCTTATTTTGAAGAAAAAAATCGTCAAATCGACGAGAAAATTGCTATACTTCAAGGGTTTATTGATTCCGTTCACCAATTACGAAAGGCTGAAGATATTGATGATTCAGTCGTGAAGGTGAAAGAATTGCAAAAGGAGTGGAAAACTATTTTAGGTTTGCCTCCTAAAAAGCAATCGATGCTTTGGAAGAATTTCAAGAAGGCTAATGATATGTTTTTTGAGAAGTATAATCGAATCAAAGGCATTGATTATAAGCCTCGGGTGGACCCACGTGTACAGGAATTGAATACGATGACTGGCGAGCTTGAAATAAAGTTAGGTGATCAAGATAATATGGTGGCCACAGCTGAGCTTGCAAAAGCTTATTTAGTTAAATGGAAAGAGGTATCTGCTCAAATTAAGACCATTGACCGTTCCATGGCAGAGCGATTTAGAAACGCATGTGATAAGATTTTTGAAATGAATTATTTGTTAAGAGTCATTTCTTATCGGCATGCCAACTTAAACGAAAAACCCCGCTTGGAGCAATTAAAAATCATGATTAATCAGATGGATTACATGACAAAAAAGGAAAAAGGCGAATTAGATGATTTTATTGCTCAAGCGGAGCGAGATCGTCAAATGGAGGAAAAACCTATTCAAAGTAAAATCAATACGCAAAAAAGGAAAATAAGCATGAAAGAGATGCTATTGGCCAATTTTAAAACGGAACTTGATATTATTTTAAATAATTGACAAGCCCATTTTTGTCCCCAAATCTTTTAAATCTAATTCATCAAAAGTCCCTGAAGACATCATCAGTAAATTAGCCTCTTGCCATGATTTACTCGTCAACTCTGTGGCCAATGTGGAAGAATCTCGAATAACTTTCAATGAGGGATGTTTAAAATAGTTTTGAATCAACGATTCTTCTATTCGATCCATCTGTTTTATTTGCCGAGCGTGCTCACTTAAATAAATAATGGCTTCATCCGCCTTAGCTAAAGTAGACTGATATTCAGGCAAAAACGCAGGATTTAAACTGCTAAATGTGTGCAATTCTAAGCATGCCACTAATTTTCTTTCTGGATATTGTTCATTAAGTGCTGCTGTGGTAGCGGCTACTTTTGACGGGGCATGTACAAAATCCTTATATAATAATGAATTTGTGCTTTTGGCAACTAACTCAAGTCTTTTTGCCGCACCCTTAAATGTGGATATAGTCCTATAAAAATC